>JAADDS010000050.1 GCA_013153845.1 Methanococci archaeon
TACTTTGGTCTCGAAAATCCTACCGCTGGGGGTGTTAAGCTGGGAAGGCGTAGCCCCGAGTCCCGTTAAGGGATTGGGGTAGTGGCTTTGGTGGAGTCATGAAAGGAGGATTTAAACCTCTACTCTCCCGAAACTCCACCTTTTAGGGCAGAGAGCTGCCATATTATTCACAGTATTCTGATTTATTACAATTAAATAATTAATATAATCTAACCGCAAACTTTAAATATAGTTTTTGGTATATTTTAAAAATACACCTCGCCATTACTTCAATAACAAAAAAATTAAAATAAAAAACAAATAAAAAAATAAAACTAAAAAAATTAAAAAATAAATCGTTTTTAAGATTTAATAATTTAACATTGTTTTCTATTTTGTTGATTTGCTCATGATTATTTTTTGTTTATTATTTTATTATCTCACTGTATCCATTAATTTGTATATATCCTATATTTACTTTTAACCTCCCAATTTAATTTTAACTCCAAATTTTATTAATCCGCCCATTGTTTAAAGTAGTCCACTTTCTCGTATTTTTTGATATTTTCAATATTTCCATATTTCTCTAACGATAGAGAAACAATCTCCAAGATCCTTTCCACATCTTCCTCTCTACCCTCAATAACAATCTCGTCGTGTTTAAACTTAGCCATCGATTCATAAGCAATGTATTCCTCCCCAATATAAAATCTTCCTCCAAAGTATCTTACATAAGGCAAACCATATTTCTTACAGTAATTTCTACATTCATTTCTTATTCTCCAATGTATTGGCTCAAAAATGTGTATCTTTTCATACTTCTCCAGCAATTCTTCTTTCAATGAATATTCAACAATTGTTCTAACCTCAACTTCCGGTAATCTAACCTTTTCTGCCCAGTAATTATATCTAACACTTAGATCCTTCCACTCATCTACTCCTCTCCACCCATACTTATGGGAATATTTTGCCCACTCCCTTAACATAAGATTTCCGAAAAATGAAGGAGAGGGATCAAAGAGTTCATCATCCCAAACCTCTGCAAATATCCCAATCTTTTGTAGTGGGTATTTACTAAGTGAATTTAAAGTAATTTGACATTTTCCACAACCGAATGTTCTATCTCCACCAATTCCCACGTGAGATAATGATTTTATCGCTCCAATGAGTCGTCCTAACTCTTCCACTGGAGCATTTATATTTATCGGAATTTTAAATTGGAAAGTCCCTTCTACTCCAATCTTTCTTTTAAAGGATGATATTCCAACATCCTCAGTGAAGTTATCTTCCCTTTCCTTTGGATAAGCACTTGATATTGGGATTATTCTCCCCATAGGATACATTAACTTATTAACACCGCTAAATAATTCCTTTGGGGTAGGGACATTCCATTTTTTAAATTCATTTAATAGTTGCTTCTCCAATATGAAAAATTGGATTACTGGAACCTCAACATTTTTAACATACGTGGGTTTCTTCTTTTGAGCATTATGGCAGGGGCTTTTCGTTTTTATTGTCCCATATAGAGTTTTAATCTTTTCCAACTCTACCACCTCCTTATTTTTTATTACTTTTTATTAATGTTTATTATTTTCTATCTTGACTATCTTCTTTTTGTTAGTTAATCATAATCTCAAAATTTTTATTTAAACTTTATTTAAATATTTTTAAAAACTATGCAAACCTTTTTATACTAATTAGGTTATTGTTTAGATAAGCTATAATAACTATTTCTCTTTTGATGATACCTCTTTTTGGTGTCTTCAAAGATGAACAATTCGGATGTGAAATATATGAATTTTGAGGAATTAAATCTATCAGAAAATACTTTAAACGCAGTAAGAAACAAGGGTTTTGAAAAACCAACAGATATACAAACAAAGGTTATTCCACTATTTTTAAAAGGAGAAAAGAATATTGTTGCTCAGGCAAGAACTGGGAGTGGAAAAACGGCCTCTTTTGCCCTTCCACTGATTGAACTGATCAACGAAGGGGAGGGGATAAAGGCAATTATCTTAACTCCAACAAGAGAGTTAGCCATACAAGTGGCTGATGAAATAAACTCATTAAAAGGGAATAAAAATTTAAAAATAGTAAAAGTTTATGGAGGAACTCCAATACAACCCCAAATAAAATATCTAAAAAATGCCAATATAGTGGTTGGAACTCCGGGAAGAGTGTTGGATCATATAAAGAGAGGAACATTAAATTTGAAAGATGTTAAGTATTTCATACTTGATGAAGCAGACGAAATGCTTAATATGGGATTTATAGATGATGTCGAGCAAATACTAAATGCATGTAGTAAAAATAGAAGAATCTTACTGTTCTCTGCGACAATGCCAGAAGAGATATTAAATTTAGCCAAAAAATACATGAACGATTATGAATTTGTGAGGGCTAAGAGAAATGCCGATATTGAGCAGACCTTTATTGAGGTAGACGAAAATAAGCGATTTGAAACGTTATGTAAGATTTTAAGAGATAGAAACTTTTATGGGCTTGTTTTTTGTAAAACCAAAAAGGATACAAAAGATCTTGCAAACATGTTGAGAGATATTGGTTTTAAGGCAGGGGCGATTCATGGAGATCTTAAACAGCATCAAAGAGAAAAAGTCGTTAGGTTGTTTAAGCAGAAGAGAATAAAAATATTGATTGCAACAGATGTTATGAGTAGGGGTATTGATGTTAACGATCTGAGCCATGTTGTCAACTACCACCTTCCTCAGACCCCGGAAGCGTATATGCATAGAATTGGAAGAACTGGAAGAGCTGGAAAAAAAGGAAAGGCAATTTCAATAATAAACAGAAGGGAATATAAAAAGCTTAAACACATTGAAAGAACGATGAAATTAAAAATTAAAAAACACAATACGAAAAATTATAACGCAAAAAATATAAAAAGCATGAAAAATGAAAAAAAGATAAATGAGTTTAAAGAGCATGATGTAAAAAAATAAAAAATCTAAGAACACAGAAAATTTTATCTCTCGATTTCTTTTCAATTTATTTCTTTTTAATCTTTTATTGAATAAGATTTTTTAAAATTCTAAACCCTAATCTCATATCTATCGATTTTAAGACCTTTAAAACTAAGGATGCCTGTTTATCCATATCTCCATGAGTGTTTATATAATCAAGCAGATCACTTTTCTTTATTTTTTCAAATATCTTATCTAAGGTATCGTCATCAAATTTTAAAAGAACTCTTCTAATCATCAACCCCATCTTTATTTCCCTACCAAACTCCCTCTTCCACATCTCTTCATAATATTTTAAATCCCCTCCTCCATCTAAATACTCATCAATAACTTTTCCAGCTATCTTTCCACCTCTCGCTCCATAATATAATCCTCCCCCACTTAGTGGCTTTACATGACAAGCGGCATCTCCAACCAACAAAACATTATTTTTAACTGTTCTTTCTAAGTATCCGATTGGAAGAGAACCCGTAGAGAACTCGGAAATTGTGGAGTTTTTTAAAATCTCTTTTGCTATTTTATTTTCCTCAATAAATTTTAAAAGTTTTTTATAACAGTTTCCTCTATCTATTAAGCCCACTCTTACTCTATCCTTTCCCATTGGAATGATCCACGTAAAAAATCTTTCTGAATATCTCTTATCAAAAAAAACATAGACAAAATCATCATCAACATCTGCATTAACCATTTCTAACTGACAACTTGACAGTATCTCCCTATTTTTATTATTTACAATACCAAGTGTTTTTCCGGTAGTTGATTTAGCCCCATCAGCTCCAACGATCACTTTCGGTTGCAACTCAATATCTTTTCCTAAATGAGAAATTTTCACGGAATATTCCTTCTTTTTTCCCTCTTTACGCTGTATTGTAGCATACGCCTTTAACAAAAAATCACAAGATCTTGCTGTTTTTATTGCAATGTCTTTGTCCATAACTTTACGCTCAAAAACATACGCTCTAATTTCTTCATTACCAATTTTAAGCATATTCTTTCTTGAAAAAATATACGCCCCTCTAACTTTGTTAACCACACCCTTTGGATCTCCAAGTTCTTTCACTCCTTTTTTACTGATCAAACCAGCACACTGTAAGGGAACCCCAATTGACTGATGCTCTTCCACTATCAAAACCTTTCCATTTTTTATATTTGCTCCTGTTATGCATCCAACTGGGCCCCCTCCAATAATCACAACATCGTAATCGTTCTTCTCCACATTACCACCAAAAAGTATATATGCTTTCTATATGTAAAGTTTTGGTGTTTGTATAACTTCACTAACCAACGAGTTGGGGAGATGAAACCATGGATATCGTGCTATTTCTCGGCTATTTGTCGATTCTTTTCGCAGGAGGAGCAATCATTGCAAAAGTTGCCAGAAAAATTGGCATACCTGATATTCCCCTGCTGTTAATTTTTGGGTTGATACTATCTATTCTAAACGTTATCCCTAAGAATATTGTTGAAGGTTCTTTTGATTTTATTGGAAACTTCGGGTTAATAATACTGTTGTTTATTGGATCTTTTGAAATGGAATGGAATGTTATGAAAAGAGTATTGGATGTTATAGTTAAACTTGATATTTTAGCTTTATTAATAGTTTGGTTTATTTCTGGATTGGTGTTTAATCTTGTATTCCATCTTCCACTACTCTCTCTCATTGGATTGCTATTTGGAGCCATCGTATCTGCTACAGATCCAGCAACCCTTATTCCAATATTCTCTAAAATGGACATAGATCCAGAGGTTGCCATAACCTTGGAAGCAGAAAGTGTCTTCAACGATCCTCTTGGTATTGTAGTAACGCTTATATGTTTATCTGCCCTCGGTCTTGCCAAGGCAGAAAATCCTATACTCGAATTTATATCATTAGCCATCGGTGGAATAATCCTTGGAGTTATTGCAGGTAAGTTCTATGAGATAATTATATCAAAAATCAAATTTGATGATTACATCGCTCCTTTCACACTTGGATTAGCTATTGCTTTTTGGTATTTTGCAGAGGGAATCTTCCCTTCACTCTCTAATGGATATGAGATAAGTGGATTTATGGCTGTGGCAATAATGGGTCTCTACATCGGAAACGTTATTGTGCATAAAAAGGAACACAAAGAGGATATGGAAAAAGTTGCAGTATTTATGGATGAACTCTCTATATTTATTAGGATACTGATCTTCGTGTTGTTGGGTGCAAGTATCTCAATTCCATTATTGGAGAAGTATGCAGTTCCTGCCCTTATATGTGCATTGGGATCTATCCTCCTCGCAAGACCTATCGGTGTTTTAATAGCCACTGCTATTCCACCGATCAGACCACTTGCTGAAAGGATATACTTAGCATTGGAGGGGCCGAGAGGTGTTGTGCCTGCAACACTTGCTGCAATGGTTTATACTGAGATCATTAAACATCCTGAAATGGTTCCTAAGAGTATCGCAAAATTAATGCCTCCAACTGAACTGGCAGGAACCATACTGGTGGCAACGTTCATGACAATAATCGTAAGTGTCATATTGGAAGCTTCATGGGCTAAACCACTGGCAGATATTCTACTAAAAAAGAAACCTAAAAAAGAAACCATTAACATTTAACTCATAAAATAAATATTTTTAGATCATTTTTCATTTTCATTGAGGAAAATGGATTATCTCAACCAACATAATGAATTTTGACTTCAATCTAATTGATAATTGTTGCTTTTATTTCCTCTTCTATTTTAAGAGTTTTATGGGTTTTTAACCTTAAAATCTCTTGCTCTATTTTTAGAAATCTAAAAATCATGTTAAAATAATATTTGCTCATAAAAAATTAGAAAATTAAATAGTTTTAATATTAATTTATATATTGGAGTATATTGGAAATTTGTATTAAATTAAAAATAATATTAAAAAATAATTAAAAATAGTCAAAAAATTAAAGAGAGATAATTAAGATTTAAAGATCGATAATAAGTGATTAAAGAATTGAAGGTTGAGTAATT
Organism: Methanococci archaeon; assembly: GCA_013153845.1. Taxonomy (GTDB): domain Archaea; phylum AGJL01; class Methanococci; order Methanococcales; family Methanocaldococcaceae; genus Methanocaldococcus. Next base: position 5,939 of record JAADDS010000050.1, read on the forward strand.
ATGATCTACATCGTTGGAGTTGGGCCGGGAAGTAAAGATTATCTAACACTAAAATCCATAGAGATAGTCAAAAACTCGGATTTGGTCGTTGGGAGTAAACGAGCACTTGCTCTTTTTGATATTGATGAAGGAAAAAAAGTGATCTTATCTAAAAACTTAATTGAAGAGTTAAAGGAAATTATAAATAGAGAAGACCTCAAAGATAAAAAAATCGCAATTTTATCAACAGGAGATCCATGTTTCAGTGGGCTTCTAAAAACACTATTGAAACTTGGAGTAGATAAAAAAGAGATAGAAGTCGTTTCAGGAATCTCTTCAATACAAATTGCTTCTTCGAAATTAAAAATATCGTGGGAGGATTATAAAATAATAACCTTGCATGGTAAAGAAGATAATAAATACAAACTTTTAGAGGCGTTTAATAATAAAGAGAAGGTAATATTTCTTCCAAATAATTTAAATGAAGATGCAAGATTTTTAATAGAAAATGGAATAAATCCAAACACTAAGATTTGGGTGTTAGAAAATCTAACATATGAAAATGAGAGAATAAGAGCAATGTCTTTAAAAGAAATATCTTTAAGTAAGTTCTCATACTTAACAGTTTGTATATATCCTGTTTAAAAAAATTTTAGAAATAAATGTTAAATATGCAGTGAGAAGTGATCTATGACTTATAACTAATAACACTAAAATGATAGAAAAAGCAGAAAAAACTTAATGTCATTGAAAAATGAGGATATTATTGACTGTGTGAGATGAGGACAATGATGAGGGAATTGCTTTTAATAGGTGTAGGTGGGTTCTTTGGAGCAGTTCTTAGATATGTTGTAAGCGGGATTATTCCAGTAAAGTTCGGTCTTCCAACGGGAACACTAACTGTAAACTTGATTGGAAGTTTTATTTTAGGATTTTTATTATACTCCTCACTGTTTGCTCCAATATCTACTGAATATAAACTACTAATTGGAACAGGTTTTTGTGGTGCATTGACGACATTTTCAACATTCTCTTATGAAACATTTGCATTAATAGATGAGGGGTTGGTATTTAAAGCAGTGTTGAATATATTAATTAACGTGCTTGGATGTTTAATCATGGTATATTTCGGAAGAGTAGTGGCTCTTGCACTATTTAGATAACTCATATGAATAAACATCAATCAAATAATGAAGATAAATTGTTGAATAACAATTGAAATGATAAACCAAATAAAATAAAGAATAAAAATAAAAATAAAAAAATCTTTAATTAATGACTATTAAAATATAATTAGAAAATATAATGATATAAAACAATAAATAGCAATAAAAACTTCAAAATTAGATAAAATAAAGACAGATGAATAAAAATGAGATTTATAAATCGAAAAATGGTGGATCCATATGATAAAGGCAAAACTACTAAAAATATATCTTAGAGAGGGAGATAAATTTGAAGGAGAACTCATGTATAAATACTTAATAAAACTTATGAAAAATGAAGGGCTGAGTGGGGCAACAGTGTATAAGGGAATATGTGGTTATGGAATTAGAGGAATAGCTGAATTTGACATATTTCGATTATCTATGAATCTTCCTGTAATTATTGAGTGTATTGATGTCGAAGAAAATATAAATAGAGTATTACCAAAATTATATGAAGTTGTGAAAAATAATGGATTGATAGCAATAACCGAATGTGAGGTATACAAAGGGTGAGTTTAATGACCAACGCATTAGAAAAAATAAACAATCTGTTTAAAGAAAAACGCTGGATAAAAATAGCGTTAATAGTTCTTTTACTGATGTTTATGAGTTTCCAGCTAAGGGCTCAAACAGCAGATATGAAATTTGCCCAAGGCAATGAATTTCTAAAAAAGATGTTTTCAGATGAACATGGAAGGATGTATCTTATCGCAATAGACCCCTACTACTACCTAAGATTAGCTGAAAACCTATACGATCATGGATACTGCGGAGAAACAATAAAAATAATCAATGGAAAACCAATGCCCTATGATCTCTACCAATACGCTCCTCCCGGACATCCACTTCCATGGGAACCGCCAATAATATGTCTCTCAGCAATTGCACTTTATATCCTATGGCATTCGATAGATCCAACAGTAACACTTATGAATGCCGATTTCTGGGTTCCAGCAGTGCTCTCAATGCTGTTGGGAATTCCACTATACTTCATAATAAGAAGGGTAACCAATAGCAACATTGGAGGAATTGTAGGAGCGATCGCCCTAATAACTGCTCCCGGACTGCTATATAAAACATGTGCAGGATTTGCAGATACTCCAATATTCGAAGTTCTACCTATCCTATTTATCGTCTGGTTTATATTGGAAGCAATACACAGCCAGCAAAAAACAGCAATCTTTGCTAAAAAAGTAAACTCAATATCAATATTTGTTGCATTGGCGTTTATATTTGAACTTCTTGCAGGAGCATTTTTAAATCTAACCTCTGGAGAAATCGTAGTAATTGCCTCGGTAATATTCTACACAGTATCATTTGCATTAGTTCTAATTGGGCTTATAATTGCAGGATTGAAGAGATTAAAAGGAGAAGAAGTAGAGTTTGAATTATTTGCAATATTGGCAATTATAACCACAGCAGTTGCTCCAAAAATGTGGGGAGCTTGGTGGTATGGATTTGATGTCATAGTTGCATTTTTAGTTATATACATCATAGCACTTGCAATACTAAAAACCAATATTAAATTAAAAGATTATATTGACATTGGAAATCTAAAACACATAATTTACCTCTCAGCCATCTATATAATCGGCTCTCTAATATTACTAACTGCAATATATGGAGTAGGGGCAGCTCTCTCACCTATAACCTCTCCATTGAGCTACAACCAGATACTTTCAACATACACCCAGTCATCAGGTTGGCCTAACGTATATACAACTGTCTCCGAACTTGCAAAACCAAGTTCTTGGAGTGAGATCTTTATAAATGCCATAGGATCTGACACAATAGCAATTATTGGAATTATTGGGATTATATTATCCTTTATCTCTCTAAGATATGAAAAGATAAAATTGGATATTAAATATGCAATACTGCTAAGTATCTGGCTCACAGTAACTTTATACGCTGCTACAAAAGGTATTAGATTTGCATCATTAGCAACAGCTCCTTTAGCAATTGGATTCGGAATTTTTGCAGGTCAATTGGATAGATTTATAAGAACGAAGAATGACATGGCCGTCTTTGGGGTTGGAGCACCTGTTGGACTATTTGGTTTAATAATACTATCTAAGTATTCATCAAAACTCCCAGAGATAATACTTCCAACGACCTATGTTCCAATAATTGCCTATGGCCTGTTGGTTGTTCTTGGAATACTTGCAATTTATAAGATGGCAGATATTCTCTCCTCCATAAATGATAAAAAAGAATCAATTGTAAAAATTGCCACACTCCTACTTTGCATAGGAATGATAATCCCACCACTTTCAGCAGTTGTTCCATTTACAACAGCCCCAACATTTAACAATGGATGGAAGGCCGGTTTGGACTGGATAAAAGAGACCACTCCAAACAACTCAGTTATAACTTGCTGGTGGGATAACGGGCACATCTACACGTATGAAGCAAGAAGAATGGTAACCTTTGATGGAGGATCCCAGAACAGTCCAAGAGCTTACTGGGTTGGAAGAGCATTTGCCACTTCAAATGAGAATCTTTCAATTGGAATAATTAGAATGCTGGCAACAAGTGGAGATGAAGCATTTGAAAGGGGAAGTGTTTTAATGAACTTCACTCACAACAACGTATCTATGGTCGTTAAGATATTAAATGAAATACTTCCAGTAGATAGAAGCGAAGCTTATAACATATTAACTAAAAAATACGGATTAAGCGATAGAGAGGCAAAATTAGTGTTAAATGCTACACATCCAGAGCATCCAAATCCTGACTACTTAATAACCTATAACAGAATGACAGATATTGCCCCTGTTTGGAGTATGTTTGGATTTTGGAACTTCTCCTTACCTCCAAACACACCAAACAGCAAGAGAGAAAAAGGAGCATTCTTTAAAGGAACATCTTACTACTTAGGAAATGGAACCATGCTGGCAGAGGTAAATCTCTACGGATATGATTATATAACATTGATAAATAGAACAAATATAACCACAGCAATCGTTCAAAAAATAGATGGACAAACGAAGATCGTTGGAACATTTAAAATCCATAAGTTGTATATAATGACACCTACGGGTGTTAAGGAGGTAATAATAAACAAAGATGGACAACTCTCAGAGTTCATTAGATTGACGTCTGAGGGCAAAGGTTGGGCTTGGTTATCAACAAGAAACTTAGAAGATAGCGTATATGCGAGATTGCATTTCTTAGATGGATACGGCCTAAAACATATAAAGTTGGTAAAGGCAACATTTGATCCAACAAACTTCGGAATAGAGCCAGGATTCAAGATATATAAAGTGGATTATGGAACTGCCTACTTAAAATAATTGGTAATTGAAAAATCTCTTTTTCTTTTTAATCTTAGATTTTTAATTTTTGATTCTAACTTTTTCGATTTTAATTTTATTTTGTTTTATTTTTTGTTTTTTAGATATTTTTGATATTTTAAATCTTTATTTTATACTTTTTATGGTTTTTAATGCTAATTTTAGTGAAATATACATCAAAAATGAGATAACAAGAAACAATAAGTTATTTAAATAAGAAAGGAGCAGTGTTAGAAAAATCAAAATAAGGAGGGAGTGTGTTGTCAGATATAATCATCTATGGAAATTCAATAACCAACTATATCCTCTGCATCTCCACCATAATTCTAAGCGTTATACTGGCAAAAATCGTTAGTAGAATAATGAAGAATCAACTAACATCTAAGAACGATACAAAAATTAACGATATTTTCTTCTCCTCATTAAACGACCCTCTTTTAGTATCTATCGTAATAATCGGAATATACTTCGGGGTAAAATTCCTATCTCTTCCAGAGCAGATTTCAGATCTTATTCACAAAGCAATAGGTGTTGCATTAACTCTTTGTGGAGTGGTGTTTGTTGAAAGATTTATAGATAAAAGTATAGAGCGTTATTTAATTCCTCTCGCTGAACGAAAGAAAAGAAAAATAGACGATCAGTTGGTAAATTCGATAAGAAAATTTGCCAGGGGAGTTATATATACATTTGCAATTTTATTTATTTTAAGAAATCTTGGTTATGATATAACAACACTACTCGCAGGTTTGGGGATCGGTGGTTTAGCAGTTGCTTTGGCAATGCAAGACACCACTAAAAATTTAATCGCAGGATTAATAATAATTTTCGACAAGCCATTTAAATTAAAAGATTGGATAGTGTTCGATGGAGGAGAGGGGATAGTGGAAGAGATTGGAATTAGAAGCACGAGAATAAGGACTTGGGAAGATAGCTTAATAATAATGCCTAACTCCTCTCTTGTTGATGCAAAAATAACAAACATGTCAGCAATGAGAAAAAGAAGAGTTTTAATGACTATCGGTTTAACTTATGATACCTCGGCTGAGAAAGTCAGAAGAGCGATTGAGATAATTGAGAACATTCTAAATAATCACGAGGCAGTAATTGAGCCAAGGAGAGTTCATTTTGTTGAATATGGGGATTGGTCTCTAAATTTGAGAGTTGAGTATTTTATAAAAAATCTTGGGTTTGATTATTATCTAAACACCCTCACTGAGATAAATTTAAAGATAAAGGAGGAGTTTGAAAAGGAAGGAATAGAAATGGCATTTCCAACGTATACTGTTTATTTGGAGAAAGATAATTAAAAAGCTCAGCGAGACATATAATTTTCCTTAAATTGTTTTATTTTAATTTATAATTATTTTAAATCATTTTCTTAAATTATCTCTTTTTTCTTATAAGGTAAATAAACTGCAATAAAATAAAAAATTTTATATAATATTTTTCTAACATTTTTCTTATGATCATACTTTGAGGTGGTATCGTGAAAAAATATATTTTGCTGTCAATTTTGATCTCCTCGATCTTGGTTGCATTTACAGGATGCGTTCAGAATGAATCCTCTTCAGTCCCAACATTAACAGTTGCATATCTTCCAACAGATCATCATGCATCATTATTTGTAGCATGTGATTATCCAGATATATTCAAGGATAAATATGGAATCTACTTAAAGAAAGTTAATGACAAGGAAGATTACGAACTCTACGAGGGAGATAAAAAAATAGCAAACATAAAGTTGATAAGAGTGAATAAAGGAGGAGCAAGTATAATGAACCTAATGTCTCAGGGTAAAGTTGACGTTGCATTGTTAGGTTATCCACCAGTCATATTCTATATTGACAAAGGAACACAAGCAAAGGTAATAATGAACCTACACACAGAAGGGTCTGCTGTTGTGGTTAGAAAAGATATTCCTGCAAACAACTGGGATGAATTTGTAAAATGGATAAAAGAGCAGTATAAAGAAGGAAAACAAGTTAAAATAGGACATCCTTTGCCTACATCAATTCAATATGTTATGATAGAAGATGCTTTAAAAGCTGAGGGAATAACATACACAGAGAATCCAAGTAATAAAAGTGCAATGGTTTTGTTAATCAGTTGTAATGGACAGGGAACAATGCCTCAAATGCTATCTCAAAAACAGTTAGATGCAGTTATCGCTTGGGAGCCAATGCCAGAGATTATTAAATACGATGGTGTTGGAAAAGTTGTTGCTTACAGTGAAGATCTTCCAAGTGCAACAGGAGGAACATGGGCAAACCATCCATGCTGCTGTTTAACCGCATCCGAGACCGCTTTAAAAAACAAGAAAGATATAGTTATTGCTTTTGCTAAATTATTAAAAGATGCAACAGATGAAATAAACAAAAATAAGCAGTTAGCTGTAAATGCATCAGTTAGATGGCTCGGAACTAAGAAAGTTGTTGAAGAGGCATCAATCCCTCACATAAAATATGATTATAGATTACAGCCAGTCATTCCAAAAGTCGTAAAATTCGTCGAAGCGATGAAACTCCAGGGCTTAATCAATGGAAAACTTAAAAATGCTTCAGAAGAAGGTATCGAGAACGATATATTTGACCTAAAAACATACAATGAGATAGTTAACGGATAATTTTTCTCTTTTTTTTCTCTTTTATTTATTTTATTTTTTAATTTTATCTATTTTATGCTCTAATCTTATATCTAATTTATACAAACTCTATTATTATATCATCGTTTATTTATTATCCGTTTTTTCTGTTTTTTAGTTATAAAATTTTAGTAAGGCCAGTAAAAAAATTTTTATAGTTCAACAATAACTCCATTTTAAATTAATTCTAAATTTTATATAAACGAGGTGAGGGAATGAAAGAACACTTCATAGATTTATCAAAATTCATAATGGCGGATAGTTCTTACGAGAAAGCAGATGGGGTTATGATCTCAATTCCATACGATGGAACCACATCTTTCAAACCCGGAACAAGAGAGGGAGGATCTGCAATAAGATCAGCTTCCTGGGGATTAGAAACATATAGCCCAGTGTTGGATAGAGATCTTATGGATGTAAAATACTGTGATCTGAAAGACCTTGATCTGTATGGAAGCCAGAAAGAGATGTTTGGAACAATACACTCAATCGTAAAAAAGATATTAGAGGATGAGAAGAAGATAATAACCTTTGGAGGAGAACACTCTATATCTTTTCCAATTGTTAAGGCAGTAAAAGATGTTTTTGGAGAAGTTGCAGTTATCCAGTTTGATGCCCACTGTGATCTAAGAGATGAATACTTAGGAAATAAACTATCTCACGCGTGTGTTATGAGAAGGATAAGGGAAACAACTCCATGGACATTCCAGTTTGGAATTCGAAGTGGAGATAGAGAAGAGTGGAAATTTGCAAGAGAAAACAATCTCTATTTAAAAGCAGATTTAATGAATGAAGATGATATAAATTACATCTTAGATTTGGACATTCCAATATACATAACAATAGATATTGATGTTTTAGATCCTGCCTATGCCCCTGGAACTGGAACCCCTGAACCCTGTGGATTTACAAGTAGAGAACTTTTTAACTCTCTTTATCTCCTAAAAAATGCTAAAAATAAAATAGTTGGATTTGACATTGTTGAGGTCTCTCCGATATACGATATAGCAAACATAACAGCAATAACCGCAGCTAAAATTGCAAGAGAACTTCTTTTGATGATATTATAAAAATATTGGTTATAAAAATAAAAGAAATAAAAATTACCAAGTATAACTAATTATAATTTGATTTAAGATTTAACAAACTTTTTTAAAGAGTTCCTAACATTCCCTTGAACATTTTCAACCCATCATCAGATCCAAGGATTTTTTCGCTTGCTCTTTCTGGATGAGGCATTAATAAAACACAATTTTGATTTTCATTACAAATTCCTGCTATATTATCAACAGATCCATTCGGATTCGCTTCTTCTGTTATCTCTCCGTTCTCATCACAGTATTTAAAGACAATCATGTTATTTTTATACATATAGTCCAATGTTTCATCATCCGCATAAAATCTACCTTCCGCATGAGCTATTGGAATTCTTATAACTTCTCCCTTTTTATAATACCTTGTAAATGGAGTTTTATTATTCTCTACTCTAATATACACCCATTTACATATAAATCTTGCATTAATGTTATTGGTTAACGTTCCCTTTGAGAATCCTGCTTCTAAACCTATCTGAGCTCCATTACATATTCCCAAAACTGGCTTTCCATCTTCAACCATCTTTTTCAATCCCTCAATAATTGGAGTTCTCGCACTTATGGCTCCCGCTCTTAAATAATCCCCATAGGAAAATCCTCCTGGAATAACTGCTCCACAATAGCCATCTAAATTTCTCTGAGTAAAAAAAACCAGTTCTGGATCTCCTCCTGCCAACTTTATCGCATGACAAACATCTAAATCACAGTTAGTTCCCAAAAATTTTGCCACTGCAATTTTCATCTTTTTCCCTCCATTTTATTTCAATTCGGAGGTTATTACATTCAACATCTCTTTAATCAAGATGGGCATTTTATCAGTTCTCTCGCTTAATTCCATTATTCTTCTTTTTAATCTTTCATCATCACAGTTTTTAATATCTCTTGCTTTTATTGTTTTTCTCCCCTCTTTTCGTGCATTCTGCTCTGCAACCTCAGTGGTTATTTTTATAATCTCCTCGAGCATATTGCAAAGTTCATCCACGGCCTCTGATGATATGTTAAAATCAGTATGCTCTTTCATAATCCTTTTAATTGTTGCCTTTGGTAGCATAAATTTTACCTCCCTGTTTTATGTTTTGATTTTTAATGAGGTCATTTAGAATGTAGGAAATTTAATAAAAAAGATTAAGCCAATTTAGTGCTGTTCAACATTCACAGCACCTATTCTAATTAATGGAATAAGAGGCACATCTTCAATCTCATCTAATCCACTTTTATCAATTAAAACCACAACCAACTTAGGACTACATACTTCTTTCAGCTGTTTTAAACATTCTTTTAATGTGCTTCCACTTGTTACAACATCATCGATAATAACAGCCCTTTTATAATGAACAGGTGAGAAATTATGAGATATTGATCCCGTTATTTTCTTTCCTTCTTCGGAAATGTGTTTTTTTGGGATGTATATAGTTAATTCTTTCCCAAGTTCTGAAGCAACAAGTGTGGCAATTGGAACTCCACTGGTTGAGATTCCAACAACGGTATCAAATTCGATATTTCTATTTTTTAATATATCAACAATTATGGAACTTATGCTTTTTAATCGATTTGCTGAACTTCCAATGTTTCTCCAATCAATAAATATATCTATGTTTTCGAGTTTAGTTATTTTCTCTTCTTCTTTCAATAATTTTTCCGCATTTAAAGCCAAATACCTTGCAGTTTCCATAGAAACATTCAATTCTTCAGCGATCTCACCAATAGTAAGACCATTATTCTTCAATTCTATAACCTTCCTAATCAGATCTTTATTCATAACAACTCCCTCAGTAAATCTATATAATGTATTAAACATCAAAAACTTAATAGTAAATTTAACTTTCACGATACTTAAAAATAAACCTTGGCATTATATATAACTTTTTCATGCCTTTTTTTATTAAAAATCCAAACACTTAATAACTATTCACAACCTACTATAAAAAAACTACTACAAAAAGTTAGTAGGTATAAGAGGAGGATTAATTATGTCCCTAATTACGCTCAATGAAAATGGATTCTTAGACAAAATCAAAAATCTTAATGAAAAAGATGTTTTATTTACGTGTGTCATCTCCTCAATAGAAACAACCCTTTCAATACCAATATCAGGTGTTCATAAGGATGTAATAAAATACACTCCCGCCTCAGACGTGGAACTTGTTTTTTTAGGAAGATCTCTAACTTTAAAAACACCTCCAATTGATGCTACTGGTTCCCCAACCCCTGCGACAATAACAAGGGCTTGTGTTGAATTAAAAAACATAAAAAACATTCACATAGATGCAGGAGCATTTGTTAAACCAAAGATTCCATTTTTAGAGATTGATAAAGAGCCGACTGGAAGAATAGAGGAAGGAAAAGCAATGAAAAACTCAAAAGAGCTTTTTAAAATGTCTTATTTACTTGGAAAAAATCTAAATTCGGAACTTTTGATTGTTGGAGAAAGCGTTCCCGGAGGAACTACAACTGCGTTAGGGGTTTTACTTGGTTTGGGATATGACGCTGAAGGAAAAGTTAGCTCCGGTTCAGTAAATAATCCTCATGAATTGAAGATAAAAATCGTTAAAGAAGGATTGAAAAAGGCAAAAATAAATGAAAAATCATCCGTCTTTGATATTTTAAATGCTGTTGGAGACAAGATGATGCCAGTTGTCGCTGGTTTAGCCCTAAGTTTTGCTGAGAAAAATAAACCCGTGATTTTAGCAGGAGGAACTCAGATGAGTGCTGTGTTAGCAGTTATAAAGGAAATAAATAAAGACATTTTAAAAAAGAATTTAATCGCAATAGGAACAACAGAATTCGTGCTAAATGATAAAAAAGGAGATTTAAAAGGAATAGTTGAACAGATAGGAAATGTTCCATTACTTGCATCAAAACTCTATTTCGAAAATGCAAAAATTAAAGGTCTAAAAAACTATTGCAGAGGTTCAGTAAAAGAAGGTGTCGGAGCAGGAGGAATCTCAGTTTATAGCATCGCTACAGGATTGCCCCCTCTAAGTATTAGAAACTTTATAGAAAATAACTTTTTTAAATGGTATCCTCAGAAAGGTTGATCGGAACTGAACTCCTCACTTAGTGTAAATCCAAAAGAGTGTTAAGTTCTCTTTTTTAAACCTATTTTAGAAAAAGTTAAGGAGCCCTACATTTTCATTCTTCAAGAGTATATGCTGATTTTATAACTTAAAAGAGGGATAACAGGGAAGTACTCCGATAAGGTACTAGTGTTTTCATCACGAAACGTGCTTATTTTAACTACAAGTGTTTCGATTTTTCGAGTGTATAATGATGATGCTTTCCATCACGATCCGTGCTTATTTTAATATAGATGAATTTATAATAGCAGAAGCATTAAGAAATGGTAAAGTTTCCATCACGAAACCGTGCTTATTTTAATCATGCTTTGGGGTTTCTCTTCTTTCTACTCTTATAAACCCAATATTTCCATCACGAAACGTGCTTATTTTAATTAAGTTCGTTCAACCATATGTATGTAAAAATATTGTATTTCCATCACGAAACGTGCTTATTTTAATATAGCTTCAAAATCCGAAAAATGGGGGATTGAAGTTATTTCCATCACGAAACGTGCTTATTTTAATCTAAACGATAACACAATAAAACCTAAGAAATTCAATTTCCATCACGAAACGTGCTTATTTTAATATTGGAAGAAAGAATTACTTTCTAAACTTAAAAATGACTTATTTCCATCACGAAACGTGCTTATTTTAATCAATTGAAAAATTAGGTGAAATTTTTTCAAAAGAAAAACTATTTCCATCACGAAACGTGCTTATTTTAATCAAATTAATTAAAATTACTATATATCTCAATAATGAAATAAAATTTCCATCACGAAACGTGCTTATTTTAATACATAATTATCAAAATACCTCTACTACTGTTGAAGTATGATTTCCATCACGAAACGTGCTTATTTTAATTCATTATACTCAAAGTTGGGACAATTTAAAAAGTTATATACATTTCCATCACGAAACGTGCTTATTTTAATATAATGACATTTTCAGAAGACGAGGAATTTACAATAGAAGATTTCCATCACGAAACGTGCTTATTTTAATAAATATTCGCAAATAGTTTTGGATCAATATATATTATTAATGCAGATTTCCATCACGAAACGTGCTTATTTTAATAAGTTTTCACTTGCCCTCCTTTTGCCATAATCTCAATTTCCATCACGAAACGTGCTTATTTTAATATGGAGGAGCATATAAATGCAATTGCCACAGAAACATTTCCATCACGAAACGTGCTTATTTTAATTAATGCAATAACTACAACATATAACAACTTACATAAATTTCCATCACGAAACGTGCTTATTTTAATACGATTTCGTGGTTATGGGGCATTTTAAACTTAATTTTCTTATTTCCATCACGAAACGTGCTTATTTTAATAGGACAATCTTTCTTAATTTTATTATAGTATTTTTACTGATATTTATAGTTTTCTATACCAT
>JAADDS010000040.1 GCA_013153845.1 Methanococci archaeon
AAGAACCGGCAACCCAGGAGACGGAAAAATCTTCGTCCTACCAGTAGAAAGAGTCGTAAGAGTAAGAACAAAAGAAGAAGGAAAAGAGGCAGTTTAATTAACCCACAGAAAACAAAAACAAAACAAAAAACAAAAAATTAGGATAAAGACGTGCAAAGAGAGGTGAAAACATGGCCACTGCTGATTTGATAAATCAAACACTTGTAAATCAAACGATAGCGTCAATGCAGAGTTCAGGAATAAATCCTGATGGAATAACAAACATTGTTCAAGCACTTGTGCATATTGCAAACGCTTCTGACGTGTTTTTCCTTGTAGTGATGGGAGTTCTTGTCTTTATGATGCAATGGGGCTTTGCAATGCTTGAAGGAGGACAAGTTAGAAAGAAAAATGCCAACAATGTTATGATGAAAAACATGGTTGACTGGCTTATTGGTTGTGTTGCATGGTTATTCATTGGTGGAATTTTATGTTCAAAAGGTTTCGATTTATCTGCATTTATAACCTGGTGGAAACAAATTGTTGGGACAAACTGGCCAAATAATGGTCTTGATTTAGCAACATGGTTCTTTGGTCTTGTCTTCTGTGCTACTGCTGCAACGATCGTATCTGGAGGGGTTGCAGAGAGAATAAAGTTCAGTGCCTATGTTATAATATCACTGATCATAACTGCTTTATTGTATCCTCTGTTTGTATATTTAGGACCTTGGGGAGCACAGATAGTTCCATGGCATGATTATGCAGGAAGTTTGGTTGTTCATGGGTTGGGAGGATTCTTAGGTCTTGGAGCAATCGCTGCACTGGGGCCAAGAATTGGTAGATTTGTTAATGGAAGACCAGTTCCAATACTGGGGCATAATATTCCAATGGCCGTTTTTGGAGCATTTGCTCTTGCGATTGGTTGGTATGGATTCAACGTAGGTAGTTCATTAGCTTTGGGAGATGTATCAGGGCTTGTGTGTGCAACGACAACGATGGCAATGGCAGGAGGGGGAATTGGAGCTTTAATTGCTTCAAGAAATGATGTTCTATTCACTGCTAACGGAATTGTTGCTGGTTTAGTAGCGATCTGTTCAGGAACAGATGTCGTTAGCCCTCTCGGAGGTTTAATAATTGGATTAATTGCAGGTTTACAGGTTCCAATTGTCTACAAACTCGTTGAAAAAGCTGGCTTGGATGATGTTTGTGGAATTGTGCCTGTTCATGGAACCGCAGGGGTTATAGGAGCAATATTAACAGGAATCTTAGGATTAAAAATGTTTGGGGGAGCTGGAGGGGTTAGTTTAATTGATCAATTGATTGGAGCTGCTTTCTGTGTTGTGTATGGAACTGGACTTGGATATATCTTAGCGAAAATCGTTGGAGTTGCATTAGGTGGATTAAGGGTTAGTGAAGAAGAAGAGAAGATGGGGTTAGATATGGCAGAGCATAAGATGCCTGCTTATCCAGAAGAGAGTGTCATGTAATTCAAAATATCTCCTTTTTTATCTCTTTTTATCTTTTAACTCTTTTCTATTTATTTTATTCTAAACCAGCAATAACCGTTTTCTTTTATTATTACCCTGTTTTTGTCCCATAATTTTATTTTATATGGTTTGTTTGTTAATTCTTCCATACAACTTGCTAATATTGAGGGGATAGGGCATGCACTTCCGGGAATTTCTGCTTCTCCAATCTGTTTCGGGCAGTATTTGCATTTATCAATTTTTATTCCTATTTTATCATCCTCTATTATGTATTCATCGCACATATCGCAAAAATTAATTAAAAATTCTATTAACTTTTTATCGTCTTTTGGAAACTCTTTTACTGTCTCTTTTAAGCATTTTGCTATTTTTTTGCCAACTCCTGAACCAATTATATTGGTGGTGCCTTGGTTTAATATTCCTAACGTTGAAAACTCTGCAATCATTGATGTTAAGACCACATGCAGGTTTTTCAAGTTTCTATGCTCAAATAGGTCTTTATACTTCACCATCTCGACACCGTCCATATTTGAATTTTTCCAGTTTTTATTATTATTTATTATCTTTTAAACTTTCTTATGAATAGGTTATATTGTATATTTGGATAAAAAACTTTGTTAAAGATAACTTAAACTTAATTAAAATTAATTTAAAATTAATTTGGATAAGTAATATATAAACATTTTTACATCTTCTATTCATAAAGTCAATTGAACCATTACAAATAAATTTAATTACAATATTTCCACAAGATAGAAAAAGGAGGGAAAAATAATAAAAGTTAAAATAGATTACGATTATGAAAATGATAATTTGTTAGTTTATAAGGAAGGGTCAAAATCTAAAAAAACTTTGGATTTGGATGATGATATTTTAATTGATTTTGATGAAAATGGAGATGTTGTAGTAATTGAGTAGGATAAATAAAATAAAAAAATAAAATTATAAGGGATTTTTATGAATTGGAAGGGACATACAATCTTAGGAATAATATTTGGATTGCCGTTCATCTCTTCTCCAGAACAGATATTTTTAGCATTAGCTGGGGCTTTGTATCCTGATTTAGATCATGATGTTAAAGAGGATATTGTCAAAAGAGGGCTTTTAATATCTGGAGGGATTGTTTTTATAAATATTTTGTTGTATTTTTTTGATAAGCATCTATTTAATATAGAATTGTTTGTTTTGGGAGTTTCAGTCCTTTTAATATATTTAATACCTTATTTTTCAGAGCATAGGGGTTTAACTCATACGTTTTGGAGTTTATTGTTTGTATCATCCATTTTGGGATATTTGGCTTATAAACTCTCATTTATCTCATCAGTTTTTGCTGGACTTATTTCTTTATTGATGGTTACAAATGAAGCTCTTCTTGGAAGAATTATGATGTATGCAATTTTTGCTTGGGCTGTTTTGGATATTTTAAACTTAAAACTTGGGGTTTCTGGAGTTTATCACTATATATTACCTGTTGCTTTTGGATATTTATCTCATATATTTGGAGATACCATGACACCGGCAGGAGTTAGGGCTTTTTCTCCAATATCAAATTATAAAATGAAGAAGAAAGAGGGTTATTTAATTTTAATCCTTTGGATTTTGGCTGTGTTGTATTTTTGGAGGGGGATGATTTTATCTTTTATTTAAATTTGTTAATAAAACAATATATGTGAGATCATGAGATTTATCTTCAAGAATTCTATAAAAATTTTTTTAATTTTGTTAGTATTAGGGGTTGTTTCTGCAAAAATAACGCCTGAATGGTTGGTTGATTGTAATTACTATGGAGGAGTTTTATCTGCAACTCCTGATTTGAGTTGTATTGTTGTTGGTTCAAATGAAGGGATTTCTGATTGTTGGGGAATCTACTTTTATAACAGAAATGGAACATTGATGTGGTATTATAATTTTTCCAATTTTGGACATATTGATGATCTAAAAATATCGAGTGATGGAAAATATATCATTACAGCAGTTAAATCCACGTATAAATTTGGGATAAGGAGAGAATATATCTGTGTTTTCAATAATAAAGGAGATCTTTTGAAAAAGTATAGAATTGATGTAGGAAATGCAAAACTCTCTGTATCTTCTAATGGAAAATACATTCTTGTCGGTGTTGGAAGGCATGCATGTTTATTAGATAGAGATAAAGGCGTTTTATGGAACTATGAAGCAGAAGATACAGTAAGTTCTGTTGATACTGCAAAAAATGGAAGATATTTTGTTGTTGGTAGTAGGGATGGAAATATTTACTTTTTCAATAGATCTGGTTTGCTGTGGAAGTATCAAACAGATGGATGTATTGAATCGGTGTCGATAAACTCAAACATGGGATTTATATGTGCTGGAGGAGATGATTGGGAATTATATTTATTAAATTACTCAGGAAATTTAATAAAAAAGAAACATCTAAAATATATCCCTCTATATGTGAAATTAACGAATAGTGGTAATGTGATCGTTGAATGTGGGGAGATTTTGCTTTGTTTGAATAAGAATTTAACTCCTCTATGGAATTATAAAATTGATGCATACGAAGGAATGGATATTGCAATAACTCCTGATGGCAAGTATATTGCTTTTTATGATGACGATACGAGTTGTCCCTACATATCTGAAAAAGTAGGACTTTATATGATAAATGGCAGTAATGGAAGGGTTTTATGGGAGTATCCGTCTAAATATTTTAGTGGGGAGGTAGAAATATCTTCTGATGGAAGGTATGTTGTTGCTTTATCTTATAAAAAGCTCTATCTATTTGATAATCAAAAATGTATAGAAAATTTCTCCCCCGAAATGCAAAATAATGGAAAAGGAAAGATTGTTATAGAATATGGAGGGATTGTGATTGCAGTGTTGTTAACAATATTGATTATTGTAGTATATTCAATGAGCAGAACATAAAAATTATTATTTAAAAAGTTAGATCTCATAATTTAAGAGTGTTTCTTTAATCTTATTTATCTTTTGTAGTTTCTCATCAACCTCTTTTTCATATCTGTCTAACCTCTCTTTAAATGCCTTTATCCTTTTCTCTACTTCCTTCGGAGCAGGACCTCCAACAACATCTCTCATCTTAACATTTTCATAAGGATCTAATGCCTTTCTTATTTTTTCCTCATCAACTTTTAAATTATATTTCTCTAAAACATCATAGATAACTTCAATCATATCCTTTTTTTCTTCTATACTTCTTCTAACAACTTCTCCAACAATACCATGAGCTGTTCTAAATGGAATTCCTGTTTCTCTAACTAATGTATCTGCCAATTCAGTTGCAGTTGAGTAATTTGCGTTAGCCAATTCTCTCATCCTCTCCTCATTAACTTTTATGGTTTTTAACATCCCATCTATCATTTTTATTGTGTCTATTGTTGTATAAACGCTATCCCATAAATGCGGGCTTATCTCTTGCAGATCTCTGTTGTAAGTGTTTGGTAGAGCTTTTAAAATGGTCAGAGCAGTTATCAAATTCCCATTTAACGTGGATAGCTTAGCCCTTGCTATCTCCGCCACATCAGGGTTTTTCTTTTGAGGCATTATTGAAGAGGTTGAGCAGAACTCGTTAGCAATTTCAATAGTTCCAAACTCGTAAGTTGAGAAGAGAACTAACTCCTCACAGATTTTTGATAAGTTTGTTCCTAATATTGATAAGTCAGCCATAACTTC
Organism: Methanococci archaeon; assembly: GCA_013153845.1. Taxonomy (GTDB): domain Archaea; phylum AGJL01; class Methanococci; order Methanococcales; family Methanocaldococcaceae; genus Methanocaldococcus. The sequence goes on from JAADDS010000040.1 coordinate 5,139, forward strand.
CAATATAAAGTCCCTTGCTGAAACACCGTCCATTGAGTTTTCTATCAAAGCATCAAAGCCCAACAAGTCCTTAGTTCTCTCTCTATCTATTTTAAATCCAGTCGTTGCCATTGCCCCACAACCTAATGGGGAGATATTTATTCTTTTATATGCATCTAACAACCTTAAAATATCCCTTTCAATTGCTGAAACGTAGCTTAATAGATGATGAGCGAAAGTTGTTGGCTGAGCGTGCTGTAAATGCGTGTATCCAATTGTTAATGTCTCTTTATGTTCCTCAGCTAAATTTAAAATATCCTTTAACATATCTATTAATGATTTAGCGATTGTTAGAACCTTCTCTCTCAAAGCAAGCCGTAGATCTGTTGCTACTTCGTCATTTCTACTCCTACCAGTATGCATTCTTCCTGCTATCTCTTCTCCTAGTTTTTTAATTAACTCACTTTCAATAACCATGTGTATATCATCCAAGGAAGGATCTAAGTTTAAATTCTCCATTCCTTTTTTATAGATCTCTTTTAAACCAGTGATGATTTTTTTTGCATCTTCTTTTTTTATTATGCCCTGTTCATAGAGCATTATTACGTGGGCTATATCACACAAAATATCTGCCTCAAAAATTTCTTTATCAAAGCTTAAACTTGTTGTATATCTTGCAACATCTTCTTTTATTGAATTTCCTAATCTTCCTCTTCTTAAGATGTTCATGTTTTCACGATTTTTCTTTTTTTAATCTTTTTTGATTCTTTTTATTAGTTGTGATAAGTTATATATACTGATTACAATTCATAGTAATTACGAATGTATTGTGATCGTGTTATATAAACTTCGATTTTAATGGTTTAATCTTATCTCTAAAAATTTATCTTAAATTTGTATCTTATTTAAATAGTTAGTAAAAATAAAAAACTTTTTGGTGATTTCATGTCTATACATTATAGAAGAGTTATCGCAATGGTAGATGATGCATTAAACCTTGTAGAGTTAGTTGAAGAACACCCCTGCCCAAATGGAAGCGAATGGGTTATTTATCAATATAAGAGAACTTCTCCTTTAATATTATCGGCCTGGAGAGAGGGGAATAAGCATCATTTTGTAAGTAAGATAGGAAAAGAAAAGTTAAATTTAGTCCCTTCACTGTCAGCGGCTGGAATAGAGGAGGTGTATGTTGAAGATAATAAGGTTCATATTGTTTATGCTGGCCTTGCAGGAGGCGGTGTTGGCACTGAACTGAGAAAAGGAGCTGAAAACGTGCTTGAAGTTAACGTGCTTGAAAGGGGTGGAGGATCAAAATTAGGAAGGGCTGAGGTGATAACGCCAAAGATGGAGAAGGTTATTGTTGGAATTGATGATACTGATACAAAAGAAGAAGGAGCAACCTGGGTTTTGGCTCATGAAATTGGTTTGGAAGTTGAGAAGAAAAACCTTGGATATTATTTAGATCATACCATCGTCCAATTATATCCTGGAAATCCAAATAAAACACAAAATTGTGTCTCTATTGCTTTAAGTTTTGCTGTTTATCCAGAATATAAATATAAGTTAGACGGATTTATTAAAAAAATATTGGAAAAAAAGAGTTTATCTGATGAAACGGCAATGGCGGTTTATTATGGGCTGTTTCCATCTAAGAGTATGAAACTCTTTGCGTTAAAGGCAAAAAAGGAAATGGTAAAATTAGAAGAAGCAAAATCAATAGCTCTAAGAAATAATATTAAAATAATCCCAGTTAGGGGAGAAGGAGGAATTATTGGTGCAGTTTCAGCATTGGGGTTAGCAGAGCATCATTCATTAGCTCCAAAATTGTGTGAGGATATTGATATTCTTTAAAATTTTTAATTTTTGGAAAATTGCAAGAGTTTATGTATAAAAACTTCGTGGGACTATGCAAGAGTTTAAAATAGCAATTGTAGGGGCGGAAAATGTAGGAAAATCGTCTATAATGAATGCTTTATTTGGGAAGGATATTTCTATGGTTTCTGAAATTGCAGGAACTACAAAAATGCCAATAAAAAAATATTGGGGAAAATTTAAAATTGGTAGAATAAAAGAAGAGCCAGAATTTGCTAAATTAATTTTTGTAGATCTTGGGGGGCTCTATGCAAAAAGTGATAGTCAATCTCCAATTATGACGCCCAAAATCTTAGAAAAAACTTTAAAAGAGATAAATGAAGCTGATATGATATTGCATATAATTGATGGCACAGTTGGGTTGTTGAGAAGTTGTGAAAAATTACATCACATCCTAAAATTCAGATACCAAAAACCTATTATAGTTGTAATTAATAAATGTGATTTATTAAATGCAGAGGAGAGGGAACGGTTGAGAGAGTATGTTGAGAGGAGATTGAAGAACTCTCCGATATTTGTATCTGCAAAAACCCTCGAAGGAATCCCAGATCTTATAAATGCGATAATTAAATACTTAAAAAGGTGAAAATCAATGTTAAAGAAGTTAAAGCAGTTATTAAATAAGGGAAGAGGAGAGAATATATCAACACCAAGCCCTGTATCAATAGATGACTATTTAGAGGAGATAGAAGAGATTCCAATATCTACCGTGGAAGAGGAAAAAATCACAATAAAAGTATGCAGTATAGAAGATGAAAAAGATGCAATAAATGCGATAGTTTTAGCAGAAGCTGGCTACATCGTTATAGCCAAAACTCCAAACTTAGAAAAAGAGATAGACGATGAATTTGTAGAGATAATTAGAAAGATGAGAAATGAAGTTGCTAAGTTTGGAGGAATGCTTCTGGCTCTGGGAGATGAGCATCTTTTGATAACCCCTAAAAATGTAATCATTGAAAAACTCATAAAAGAGAAGAAAGAAAATAAAAGCCCTTTTAAAAGCGTGTTAACAGAAAAGGAGGAGGAAAAAGAGGACAGATCTGAAGAATAGTTTACCTTAATTTGTGCTTGTTATTTTATTTTTATTTTTACTAATTTTCTGAATCCTAAATTTAATATTCATACTTTTATGCTATTTTAACAATTAAAAATTAAAAAATTAAATAAAACATGAAAAAATAATTAATAAAATAATTAAATAAAAAATGGTTGAGAATTATGTCGGTGTTAGATAAAATTGTAGAAAATAGAAAAAGAATAGTTGAAATTGAGAAGAGAAATAACATGATCAGAATTTTAAAAGATTTTATTGATGAGTTAGATTTGGATTTGAAAGAAAAGCGTAAATTGAAATTGTCAAAAGAAATAAAACATGCAAAAGAATATAAAAACCCATTAATTACTGAAATAAAACCATCATCTCCATCTAAGGGAAATATTAGAGAAATATCACTTAAAGATGTTGAAAAAATATCCAATGAGATGGTAGAAGGAGGAGCAACAGCCCTTTCAGTTCTTACTGAGCCAAAATACTTTAAAGGAAGTTATAAGAATTTAATTGTTGCAAGAAAGGTTAATGTGCCAATTTTAATGAAGGATTTTATTGTTGATTTTTACCAAATAGATATAGCCAGAGAGATAGGGGCAAATGCAGTTTTATTGATCGTTTCTACACTAAAAGATCGGCTTGGAGAGTTTTTAGATTATGCAAAAGAAAATGACCTTGAATGCTTGGTTGAGATACACAGTGAGGAGGAATTAGATACTGCCTTGGAAGCAGGAGCTAAGATTATAGGGATAAATAATAGAAATCTGAAAACATTAAAGATAGATCTCTCGACAACTGAAAAACTCTCCCCTCTTATCCCAAAAAATAAATTAAAAATTGGGGAAAGTGGCGTTTACACAAAAGATCAATTAAATTATATTTTAAGATTTACTGATGCTGTTTTAATAGGATCTTCAATAATGGAAAGCGAAGATATAAAAAACAAAGTAAAAGAACTATCAGCAAAGTGAGAACTATGAAAATTTTATTATTCAAAGAACTCGACTCAACCAACAATTATGCAAAAAAACTTGCAAAAGAAGGGGTAAGGGGAGTGGTTATAGTGGCCGAGAGGCAGAGTAGCGGTAGAGGAAGATGGGGTAGGGTGTGGTATTCTGATGAAGGAGGGTTGTATTTTTCTTTAATATTGGATGTAAAAACTTGCAATCCAGAGGTTATTAACATTTTAACGCCAATTTGTGTATTAGAAACTCTAAAAAAATATCTTCCAAATAATAACAAAGATAAGATCGGAATAAAATTTCCAAACGATATAATGGTTTATGTAAATGGAAGATATAAAAAGATCTGTGGAATTTTAACTGAAAGATGTGGAGATAGAGTGATCATCGGAGTTGGTGTAGATGTCAACAACACAATAAGAAAGGAGATCGAAGAAATTGCAGTTTCTTTAAAGGATATTTGTGGTAAAGAAATTGACAAAATGGAACTTCTCAACGAAATTTTAAAACTTTTAGAAGATTATATCACAAAAATCAAAAATAAAGAGTTGAATGAAGACAATATCCTCTCTATTTATAGGAGGTATTCTCTAACGATCGGAAAATTTGTTAAGATAATGCTCCCAAATAACAGATACGTGTCTGGAAAGGTTTATGATATAGATCTTGATGGAATAATCTTAGGAACTGAAAGAGGCATTGAAAAAGTTCCTTCTGGAATTTGTTTTCATTTAAGATGATTACTTTTTTTCTTTTTTCTTTTTTAAACTTTTTAAATCTAATTTTTCTTGAATTGCTAATCCTTTAAGAAACCAGTCCCTTGCTTCATCTAACCTGCCTAACATTCTAAGGGCTAATGCTTTGTTGAAGTATGCATCTTTGTAGAGAGGATCTAATTCAATTGCTTTGCTGAAATACTCCAAGGCCTTTTCGACATCTCCAGCGTTTCCAATTTCTACGCCTTTCTTGTAGATCTCTCTTGCCTTTTCTTTGTTGTTCAATATCTCCACCCTGTTAATTAATCAAAACAAATTTTTTAATCCCCAAAGTTTTTTATTGATTGTCAATAAATTTTTCATGCAACTTTTTAACACAGTTTAATAAGTTTTCTTCATCTATAACAAATGATATGTTCACTTCTGAAGATCCCTGAGCGATCATCTTTATATTTGCCCCGCTCTCTGAGACAGTAGTGAATATCTTTCCTGCTATGCCTTTTGCTCCTCTCATTCCAGCCCCTACAACTGAAATAACACAAACATCCTTATCGACGCTTACATCCCTTATGAGATTGTTATTTAGAAATGTTTTCTTTCCAAAGTCCCCAAACTCTCTTTTTAATGCTTTTAATGCTTTTTCAACGTCATCCTCTCCAACTACAAGTGAAATGTTTGTTTCAGAAGATCCCTGGCTTATTAATATAACGTTAACATCTTCCTCTCCCAATGCCTTAAATATTCTTGCTGCTGTTCCACTAACTCCGACCATCCCTGCTCCGAAAATATTTATCAATGCAACATTTTTTATTGCAGATACTGCCTTAACTACGCTATCGCTCATCTCCATATCGTTCGTTATCAATGTCCCTTCGTTCTCTGGATCAAATGTATTTTTTACCAATATTGGGATATTTTTCTCCATCGCTGGCTCAATTGTTCTCGGATGTAAAACTTTTGCCCCAAAGTATGCCAACTCCATTGCTTCAATATAACTTATTTTTGGGATCCTCTTAGCAGTTGGAACCAATCTTGGATCGGTTGTGTAAACTCCACTAACATCTGTCCATATCTCTATAATATCCGCATCTAAACCATAACCAATTAAAGAGGCGGAGTAATCACTTCCTCCTCTACCCAATGTTGTTATATATCCCTCTTCAGTATTTCCAATAAACCCTGTTATTACTGGGATGATCCCTTCTTTTAATAATGGAGATAATCTTTCTTTAACTTCCAATCTTTTAACTCGTGCGTTTCCAAAATTATTATCAGTTATTATTCCTGCCTCTCCTCCTTCTAACGAAATGGATTTTTCTCCTAAATCTATCAATGCTCCGCTTAATATTGGAGCAGATAATCGCTCTCCAAATGACAAAATATAATCTCTTGATTTTGGAGTTAACTCTCCCAAGTAGGCAACTCCTATCAAAACCTTTTCTAACTCATCTATTCTTCCGTTTATTATCTTTTTAACATCCTCTCTAATTTTTTCAGATTTTATTGCTTTTTCTATTGCCTCGAAGTGTTTCTCTTTGATAAATTTTATAAATGTGTTTACTTTTGCAATATCTCTAACATCTAATGCCTGTTGAGATATATTTACCAGTGCGTTGGTTACTTCACTCATCGCTGAAACAACCACTACCACATTTTCATCATCTTTTTTTCGATTTTTTACAATTTTAGCTACATTTCTAATCCTTTCTCCAGATCCAACGGAAGTTCCACCAAATTTCATTACTGTTGTCATCTTTAACACCAAAACATGTTTTAGATCCTAAATAATGGAAAGAAATAGAAATTATGAAAAAGGGAATTTATCCCTTAACAGAGTTTAAGTCCTAAAATTAAAAACTGATAAAAACTTAAAAAATTTCAAAACATATATATTTAAACTGTATTTAAAATTTTTCCCAATGGTTATTTATAGAATTTAACTATAAAAATTGTTAAAAATATATTTAAAAATATGTTAAAAAAATCTCTACGATAAAATGTTAAGTATGGATCATGATAGCATTGAATAAATATCTAAAATCTAAAAAATAAATCTAAAAAAATTAAAAAATTAAAAAGGAATAGAGGGGCAATATGAGGATTGAATTGGAACTAAAAACTGAAAACTTTAAAGTAATTCCCTACAACCATCAGTATTATTTAGCTTCGGCAATATATGATAAAATCAGATCAGTAAACCCAACTTATGCAGATCGATTACACAATTTCCAAAACTTCAAATTTTTTACATTCTCTTTATTACAAGTTAAAAAGAGAGTTATAAGACCTGAGGGTATAGAGACCATTGATGGAAAAGCTTATTTATATGTTTCATCTCCAAATAGTGAGTTTATCGAAAATTTTGTGGAGGGTTTATTAGAAGATGGAAAATTAAGGGTGGGGAGTATTGAGTTTTTAATAAACAAAGCAAAAATACTCTCTCTCCCTAAAAAATTTGATATATTAAAGACAATATCTCCAATTTATTTAAAAACAATGTTAGAAACAGAAGAGGGTCTAAAAACTTATGATCTGCTACCCAACAACTCCAAATTTTATGAAAACTTAAAAAACAATCTAAAAAAGAAATATGAGCTATTCTACAACGAGAAATGTGATGCTGATTTCGAATTTGAAATATTGAAATACAGACCAAAAAGAATGAAGCTTAAAGAAGGGGTTTATTGCAGATGTTCTGAAATGGTATTTAAGGTCTGGGGGGACTATGATTTAATAAAATTCGGCTATGAGTGCGGTTTCGGGGAGAAAAATAGTATGGGGTTTGGAATGGTTGTAAATATTGAAGATAAAAATTTAAAAAACAAAAAACTCAAAACAAAAATTTAGTTGGCTTAAAATTGTTAATAGCTTCTATTTATTTCTTTATTATTACATAATTATTGCATAAATATGGGTAAATAAAATCTGTCATTAATCCGTTTATGTTTTAACAATCTTTCAATCTTTGCTTTATTTTTCTATTCTACCTATACATTGATATTAGTTTATTATACTAAACTTAAATTATATCGATATGTTTATATATGAGCTATTTCGAAATATCTATTATTTAAAAATTAAATCTATTAAAAAGTTATATTTAACCTGGTGGGGATATGCCTACTATAACTCTTGATAGTTTTATAAAACAAAATAATATAGAAAATAAAAGTAAAAATATTGGCAAGAATAAATTTTACTGGACTGGGCATCCCTTTGTTGATGCTGGGTTAGTTGCTATTTTGCTAATTGCTAATAAGAATCAACCAAAGGAGCTAACTAATGAAGATATAGAAAAAGTCATAGAGTTTGCATCAAAACTTTATGCTAAAAAAGAATGGGCAAGTTATTTACATGGAAAAATCTTCCCAAACAATGGAATAATCATGTCAAATCCTGGAATGTCAAAGAAAAGAACTCCAGAAAATATTTCTAAAAATCTCAAGGGGTTATATAACAATATATTAGAAATTTTAGAATGGTCTTCAAAAGAAAAACGATGTATTGTTTGTGGTAAGAGGAAACCCCATAATAAAGATATATATAGATCTGATTTTCCACTTTTAGGAACTGGAGGAATGTTAAATTTCTTCCATTCTGCAAATCCTAAAGGGGAGGATATATGTGCTTATTGTTTATTCTTAGTACAATTTATGCCGTTAGTAGCTTATAATTTACCAAATGTCCTTATTATTCATGCTTATCCTTATGAGAAGATGTTAGAACTTTGTAAAGAGGGTTTTAATTATACAAGAGAACATAGTTTAGTTTCAAACGCAAGGGATTTTAAAAAGCCAGAGAACTTCCTTTTTAAAAAAATAGTTGAAATAACAAGAAAAGTTGAAAGTAAAAGTAAGTTTTGGAAGAACGTTAGTATAACACTATACTATTTTAGAAATGGAAACCGTAGTGGAGAGCAGTATGTTGATATTATTCACATTCCTACATCTGCATTGAGATTTGTAGCATTTGCAGGAGAAGTGGATTATAACGGCTGGAGAAATATACTTAACATGGGTTGGATAGTTAGCAGGGCTAAAAAAGAGAAGCTAAGTTTTGAAGAACTTGAAAAAAGTTATTTCAATGAAGTTTATAGGAGATTGTTGAATGAAGAAAGTATATTAGAGTTTTTCTATGATAAAAAGGAGAAAAAAGCTAATACAAAATGGAGATTATTGGAGTTTTACTGTTTGGAGGTGTTAGGGTTGGATGAAAAAACCTTGGAGTTTATCAAAGATGTTGGGGATAGAATAGTTGAAACTATAAAGGAATTAGAAGATAATAAACTAAGACAAACTGTTAGAGAGTTAGAGAATGCTACAAAGCTTTACCAATTTGAAAATTTCTTCATAAGAGTGGAGAAGATAAGGCAGCAAAAAGGTATTTCAAAATCACTGCTAATTTTTGATGAGTTTGCAAGATTATTGACAAGCTATGGAGAGGACATCAATACCTCTTGGAGGGTTGTTAGAGATTTGCTCTTATTCAGAATCTATGAAAAGCTTCATGATAGATTGATTAAAGCTCAGTCTTCTGAATCTGAAGAGGAAGAAGATGAAATCTATGAAGGTGATGAAGAATGAAATTTGTAAGTGGTTTAGTCTTAATTGATGCTCCTCACTCAGCTCTAAATATGATGGGGACTGATACAAGCGTAGCTGAAAGAAATAAGGTTGTTGTCAAAAAATTAAAATGTGGAAAGGACAGCTACGTCTATGTCTCAGCCCAAGCATGGAGATACTGGTGGAGAAAGACATTGGAAGAGAAGTTTGGATGGGAACTATCTCCATTGGAAAAGGTTGAAGGAAAAAACCAAGTATATACTCAAGCAAATCCGATAAAATACCCAGATGATGATGTCTTTGGTTACATGAGAGCTATGGAAGATTTAACAGTTACAAGAATCTCTCCATTGAAAAATACTCCATTAATCTCAATATTGCCAGTTAGAAGTTCTGTTATAAGTGATTTTGCCACTGCATCAAGGCATGAAGGAGACCCAGTCCCTTATGAGAGTGAGTTTTATTCAACAGTGTTAAAAGGGGCATTTTCTTTGGATTTAGATGCTGTAGGGAGATTTTTGTTTGTTGATAAAGCTGGATTTAAGAATTTAATTAATTTCGATGTGTTAATTGAAAATCTTAAAAATTCAAAATCTAAAGATGCTAAAAAGAAGGCTAAAAAATTGGAGGAGATAAAATCAAAAATAAACTGGGAAGAGGATTTTATAAACTTAGCAAAAGAACTTGGAGTTGAGATGAAAGAAGATGAATGGATTATGCCAAAAGATGTTAGAGCTAAGAGGGCTATGGAAGTTATAAAAGCCCTAAAATACCTATATGGAGGAGCAAAGCAAACATTGTTTTTAACTGATGTAACTCCAAAACTCATCATTTTAGGAATGTTTGACGGAGGGATAAATCCATTTATAAGTGATATATTCTATGAGGACAAAGGAGAGATAAAATTTGACAGAGAGGCATTAATTGAGAGAATTAATGAGTTTTCTGATGTATTAAACCCGAATAAGATTTTTATTGGGGTAGATAAAGGTTTTGTCAAGAAGTGGGGATTGGATGTAGAGGATATAGCATTAGAAGAAGTTGAAGTTGTGTATGGAAGTGTTGGGGAGACATTAGAAAATATAGCAAAAGAAATTGCCAACTATTATGGTGTCGAACTATGATTAGAGTTAAGATAAAAAGTTGGACTGCAACATTTAGGTATCCAACGTTTCAATCTGGTTATCAGCCTACTCTCCCTCTTCCTCCTTTATCCACAATCTTAGGTTTGCTTTCAGCTGCAAAGGGGGAGATAGTTAGCTTAAACGATGTTGAGTTTGTTGGCTATATATTCAAAAGTGGGGGGAAGGGGGTTGATTTAGAAAGAACCCATACATTAGGAAAAGAAATGGGGACTGATGTTATAAAGAGGGAAATACTAACAGACAACACTCTATATCTTTATCTACCAGATGAATGGGAAAGATACTTTAAAAAACCAAGATATCAACTTCTACTTGGACGTTCATGTGATTTAGCTACTGTTGAAGAGATAAAACCAATAAAACTTGAAGAAAGAGAGAAAGTTCCAATTGGAGGGACTATTGTTCCATTAGAATCTAACATACCTGAAATAATTCAAACTTTACCAATTGAGTATGATTATTCAACAATTCCAAGACGTGTTAAGGTTGTTAAACCATTTGTCTTAATTCCCTATCCAAAAAATATAAAAAGAGCTAAAATCTATGAAGGAAAGCTCCATTATGATGATGATTTAAACCTTGGGGTGTGGCTCTATGACAAATCTTTGCTTGGCTAAATTTTCTCCAGATGAGTTAATAGAATGCCACACTTATAGTGCCTTAAATGTTATGAAAAGCATGATGAAATATTTTTTCTGGATTAATGATTTTGTTGGTGAAAATTTTTGGGAGTTGTTGTTTTATGCAATTGTTTTGCATGATATTGGCAAGTGTGCAAAGGGATTTCAAAAGAATCCAAAAAAGTGGGGATATAGACATGAGCTATTATCAGTGCCTTTTGTAGAGTTTTTGGATTTTGATGAGGATGAAAAAAATTTAATTGCCCTTGCAATCTTAACACACCATAAATATATTGATGAGTTAGATAATAAGAGACAAATAATACCAAGGATGTATAGGGACGTTTATATTGAAAAAGTTGAGGAGTTGTTAGAGAATAAAGATTACCTAAATACATTCTTTTTTCCAAGGATTGAGGACTGGGAGAAGAGAATATTTAAAAAGAAATTAAAAAAGTTCAATCTTCCAAATAATTGGGAAGAAATGATTAAAAATTATAATTTTGTTGAGCTAATAGATGATTGGTATGAAGAAAACAAGGAAAAGAGGAAGATGGAGCTAATTTTTTTGAAAGGTTTATTAAATGCTTGCGACCACTTAGCTTCTGCTGGAGAGTATAAAATTTTAACTCTACCAGATTTAAAGGATAGAATCTTTGAAAAAATCAAAACTCCAAGAGAACTCCAAAGGAAAGCTCTATCTGTTTATGGAAATGCTATTTTGAAAGCTCCAACTGGTTATGGAAAGACAGAAACTGCCTTATTATGGAGTTTTGCAAACTTAGACAAAGTTGGAAATAAAAAGGTTGAGTATCCAAATAGAATCTTTTATATCCTCCCATATAAAGCAAGTATAAATGCAATGTATGAACGTTTAAAAACCAAATACCTCCCAGAGGATGGAATGGTGGCTATTTTACATAGTTCTGCCCACTACTACTTATATGTTACTGGACATGAGTATAAAAGGCTAACAAGCCTTTATGGGAAGATATATTCTCCAGTAAAAGTTTTAACTCCCTTTCAAATTATGAAAGGTTTCTTTGGAGTGGGATTCTATGAGATGGAGCTTACAGAATTAGCTAAATCTCTCCTAATATTTGATGAGATTCATGCATACGAGCCAAATATAACTGGAATTATCCTTGGAATGTTGGAAATCTTAACTAATGATTATAAGGCAAAAGCTCTCATAATGTCTGCAACAATGCCAACTTTTTTGGAAGAGCTTTTTAAAGAGTTATTAAATCCAGAAGAAATCAAAATGGAGGAAGAGAACATTGATGACTTCACAAGACATAGAGTAAGGATTGTTGATGGGAATATCTTTGATATATTGAATGAATTGGAAGATTTTGGAGACTATTGTAGCTTCAACAACTATACATTAGAAAAACCAGTTTTAATAGCATGTAATACAGTAGATAGGGCAATTGAAGTTTATAAAATTCTGAAAGAGAGAGGATTTAATGTTCTATTAATCCATAGTAGATTTACACATGAAGATAGAGAAAGACTTGAAAGAGAAGTTAAAAATAACCTAAAATCTTATGATTTTGTTGTAGCTACTCAAGTAATTGAAGTTTCGTTAGATATAAGCTTTAATTCAATCTTAACTGAGCCAGCTCCTTTAGATGCTCTAATTCAGAGATTTGGAAGGGTTAATAGGCAAGGATGGAGAGATGGGATTATTAAAGATGTTTATATTTTAACAGAAGGTTCTGAAAAGGATAAATACGTTTATAGAAAGTGGATGGTTGATAATTCCTTAAAGGTTTTACAAAAATTGGATGGAGAGCTTTTAAAAGAGTCAAAAATCCAGGAATTTATGGATGATGTTTATGGGAAGCCTAAAAATATTATAAAAGAAATTTTAGATGCAAAAGAGACATTGATTGAGCTTTTTAATAATTTAGTGCCGTTGTATAGAAGTAAGGATGAGGAGAAGTTTTATGAGTTATTTAAAGGTTTAGAGGTTGTGCCTATAAAGTATTTGGGTGAAGTGCAGAGATTAGCTGATGAAAGGAGATATATAGAGATTTATCGTTACTTAGTGCCAATATCAATTAGTAAGTATTTTGGAATTTTATCTAAGATTGGAGATGTGTTCTCATACGATAGAAAGTGTCGTGTTGTTTTTGCTAATCTGCATTATGATGATGAATTGGGGTTATTAACTGAAAGTGTTGATATGGATGAAGAAGAATGGATATTATAAGCTTTTGGTGAAATTATGGAAAATTATTTGGAAGAAGAACTTTTAATCAAAGGCATTGAGATAAACTACCTCTATGTATGCAAGACAAAGCTCTGGT
>JAADDS010000025.1 GCA_013153845.1 Methanococci archaeon
TAAACAAGAATATAACTAAAATCGATATTGGGGATAGGGTTAATCAGCAATTGCATAGGATTCCTTATAGAAAGTTAGTAAAAATGATAGAGTATAAAGCAGAAGAATTGGGAATTAAAGTAGAGCAAATCGATGAAAGTTATACTTCTCAGAAGTGTAGTGTTTGTGGAGTGATAAAGAAGTCGAATAGGAAGTATAGAGGGCTTTATATTTGTTCAAATTGTGGAGCTGTAATTAATGCTGACGTTAATGGTGCAAGGAATATTTTGTTTAAGGTAGTCCCGAGCCCTGAAAGGGGTATGGATAGTGGGCTTGGCAACCCGAGGAGGGTGAGCTTTAAAGCTCTGCTCTCCTAAAGAAACTCTGCTTTAAAGCGGAGAGAATGTCATATGATCAAAATGAGTATCTGAAATAAAATAGATCTTTCTCATACTCTCACAAAAAGTGTTGTTTATCATGCTGTTTTTATAAGTTTATAGATTATTTATATATGGTATATAAGTAATATAAATTTGATCCGATACATATTAAAGTATAATAACAATACATTAACACATTGTAATATTATGGGGCTAAGGATTATGTAATATATCCATTTATAACCATCATTTATAACTATTTATAGTAAAAGAATCAATACAGATCAAAGATTGAATAATTGGTGATCATTTTGGAGAAAATAACCATCTTCAACGGGATTAATGAATGTAATATCTACCTAATTGGAACGGCGCACGTCTCAAAAAAGAGTATTGAAGAAGTGGAAGAGGCGGTCTCAACTTTACATCCCGAAGGGATCGCGGTAGAGCTTGATAATAAAAGATTTCTTTCCCTTTTATCTAATGAAGAAAAGAACGTAGATTTAAAAAAAGTCCTAAAAGAAGGAAATTTTATAAGATTTTTTATATATTTAATTTTAGCAAATTCTCAGAAAAAAATAGGGGAGGGTCTTGGAATAAAACCAGGTAGCGAGATGAAAAAAGCTATTGAAATTGCAGGAGAGTATGGTTTACCAATATTTTTGATTGATAGAGACATTGATATAACATTATCAAGATTAATTTCCAGAATGTCTTTTAAAGAAAAAATAAAGATCCTCTGGGATCTTTTAAATGCCAGCGAAGATGATCTTGAAGTAGATAGCGATCTCTTAAAGGAGATGGTAGAAAACCCAGAAAAATTTATAAAATTATTAAAGGAGATCTCACCAACCATATACGAAGTTTTAGTAGATGAAAGAGATAGGTTTATGGCTAAAAAATTGTTTGAATATAGTAGAGGGAAAAATTCACTGCTTGCAGTTGTGGGGGCAGGACACGTTAATGGGATAAAACAGTATTTAAAGAAATTAGAAGAAGGGGAGGATATAGATTTAATAGAACTGATAAGGGTTCCAAAGAAAAAGTTTTCAGTAACGAAAACCTTAACCTATATTGTTTCAATAATTATAATTGGAGTTTTTATCTATGCAGTTTATTATGCAATTAACAATCCAGAGCTTTTAAAGATGATAACATTCCAATGGATTCTATTTACCGGGGGTTTATCAGCCCTCGGGGTCTTATTGGCAAGAGGAAAAATAATAACTGCAATTGTTGCGTTTCTATCAGCACCGATAACCACACTTGTTCCCCTACCTCTTGCAGCCGTTGGAACAATTGCTGGTTTAGTTGAATTAAAATATAGGGAAATAACAGATAAGGACTTAATTGGAATAATAAACGCTGATTCAATAAAGGAATTAATAAACAATAACTTATTTAGAGTATTGCTTGTAGCAACTCTGTCAAATATTGGAGCATCGATAGGGGTGTTTTATTGCTTGGGAAAATTTATTGGATTTTTAGGATAACGTATTGAATCAATCAAAAATAGAGAAATTAAAAAGATAATAATAAGATCATATAACAAAAATAAAAAACATATCTGAAAAAATAAAAAAGAAATCCTATTAATTTATTAATTTTATTCTTTCTCCAATCCACACATTTTCCTTAAATCCTTTCCGACCTTTTCTATTAAATGTTCTTTTTCCAATCTTCTTAAAGCATTTAAGTGAGGGAAGCCCGCCTCTCTTTCTAAACTCCATTCTTTTGCAAATCTTCCGTCTTGTATTTCTTTCAAAATCTCTTTCATCGCTTTTCTTGATTCCTCATTTATAACTCTTTCTCTTCTTGTTAAACCGCCATATTCAGCAGTATTTGAAACATTTTCCCACATTCCTTGCAGACCCTTCTGATAGATCAGATCAACTATCAACTTCAACTCATGGCATGTTTCAAAGTAAGCCATCTCTGGAGCGTAGCCCGCTTCAACCAATGTTTCAAACGCTGCCTTAATTAACTCGGTAACTCCTCCACATAAAACAACCTGCTCTCCAAATAAGTCCGTTTCTGTCTCTTCCTTAAATGTTGTTTGTATTACTCCAACTCTTGTTAATCCAATACCTTTGGCCATTCCTAATGCAATTTGCAAAGCATCTCCTGTGTAATCCCTCTCAACAGCTACCAATCCAGGAACTCCAAAGCCCTCTTCGTATGTTTTCCTAACCATTGCTCCCGGGCTTTTTGGAGCTACCATTGTTATATTAACGTTTTCTGGTGGTTTTATAAACCCATAGTGGATATTATACCCATGAGAGAAGCTTATTGTTTTCCCTTCTGTTAAGTATGGCTCAATCTGCTTTTTGTAAACTGCTGGTTGAACCTCATCTGGAATTAGAATGTGGATAATATCTGCCTTCTCCGCTGCTTCTTCTATACTCATTACTTCATGTCCATCCTTTTTGGCTTTTTCCCATGAAGATCCATTTGGTCTTAATCCAACTACAACATTCAACCCGCTGTCCTTCATGTTAAGTGCCTGAGCTCTTCCCTGACTTCCGTATCCGATAACTGCTATTATTTTGTCTTTAACTGCATTGAAGTCAACATCTTTATCATAGAATATCTTAACCATTTTTTCACCAACAGAACTTTTTTAATTTAATTTTAGAGATTAATTATTTAAGCGTTTTGTATTTTATATATTTGGGGTTTTATGTATAACTGGTGTTTTATGGTTTTCTCTTTTAAATAATAAAAGTTTAGGGTATATAAAAATGTGTTGAAATAGATCAAAGATTTAAAAAATTGAAAATTCATGAAATTAAAATTATAAGATAAAAATCGTTCCAAATTTGACGATTATAGAAGGCATAAATAATAAATAGTTTTAAAATAATCAAAAATAAATAATAACATTGTCAGACAATAATTGTATTATTAACTAATCTCCAATAAAGATAAAACATTATAAATTCATTTGAATCTTTTAAAGAATTAAGATATAACATCAACTACGGTGAAATAATGAAGATAACCTCCGTTAAAGCCAAAAATTTATTATCTTTTGAAGATTTCGAAATAGAGTTTGGGGAGGGGAACGTTGTTATAATCTTTGGGCCGAACAATGTTGGAAAGACAAACTTATTTAGAATATTAAAACTTCTAAAAAATATAATTAATGAAAAAATGACAATTCAGGAATTGGAATTGTATTTACATGACAAACAAAAAAAGTCAATGAGTATAGAAATAGGAGTTGAATTTGATAACCTCGATAAAAATCTCATCTCAAGATTTTTGAAGGTCTTTTTCAAACTATATGCTCCAAATTTGGTAAAAACATGTAGCAACATGAACATCAACATAATAGATGTAATAATCGATTACTTTTCATCTGGATCATATATTTGGGAATGTTCTCAATTAAATTGTCATAAACCCCACTTTTTAGTGCAATTAAATAATTTAGAAAAAGATATTGAAGAGATAAAATCCTACTTAAAAGAGAAAGGATACTCAACCATGATTCCTGACTTAATAGATCATTCTAGAATCCTTCAAGAATTAGATAGAAATGTAGAAGTGATCTCAGCAATAAATGAGTTAAAAAACATAATAACCTCCACAATAAATTCAATAATTGACGCTTATGAAAAAGGAGGGAAAATATTTTTTACAACATTGATTGAAGGAAGAAATTCAGCAATTTTAATAAAAAAAGATGGCAACTGTGAGGAGTTTAACACTACAATAGGAAACAACATTGAAAAATATGGAGGATACTTTAAACGTTTAAAAATGGAGTATGTATTTTTAAAACTCTTCATTGTTCTTATTGCTCTAAAAAAATTGACAACCAATAACATGACCATATCTCTTAAAAAAGTAGTTGAATATTCAAAAGAAAATCCCTGGGATGATGAGATCCTCGAAGATCTTAAATATATAGCAGAATTTTTTGGTTATGAGATCACAGATATGAAGGATATATCTTTAAATGATATTTTATTAAAAATATATGAAAATGGACTTATATTTTATGAAGATTACCTTCCAAATAAGGGAAAGGTTTCGATTCCAGATGGTATGATCGTTGATCTACTTGCAAGTATTGAAAATAGCACTGAAAACTCAAAAATGAAATCAAAAATCCTTGAACTTTTTAAAAACTCGACAGTTAATAGTATGCAATTAGGCCTTTTAACAGACGATTGGGTTAGTAGTTATCTATTTTTCTTAAAAAACAACGCTGACATAAAACTTAGAAAGAAATTTTTAAAGATCAAAGAGATGTTTGAATTCATGTTTAACGGAGGAAAACTAAGCTTTGATGTGATTTTAGATGACAATAAGCCAGATATTGTAATATACTCTGAAGAAATAGAAGTTCCGTTAAACATGGCCGGTTTAGGAGTTAAAAAGATCTTAGAGATACTCACGCTAATATATGGCTATGATTCGAAAGTTGTGCTATTAGATGCTCCGTTTATTCAACTCTATCAAAAATATCAGAAAAGATTTTCAAAAATATTTAGAGATATTAAAAACATCGAATCGCAGACGATCATTATACTCCACTCACTACACTTCATAGATGAGAAGATAACATCAGACATATTTAGATTCTATCGACCTAAAAAAGTGCACGAGATATGTTCACATAGGAAATACAATAAAAAAACTTGAAAAAGAAATAAATACAAAAATTTTAGATAGAACGACGAGAAAAATGTTATTATCTGATGCAGTGATTTTACTAAGCTCTGCTTTAAGGGATCTGCCACTCTTTGATTTAGCCGACTACTTCAACATACCAATGGATGAATTTAACATAGAGGTAGTAAGACCCCAAAACACCCTCTGCTTTGGAAAATACTACTCCCTACTACAATACACATCAATACCCTATTCAATAATCGTAAGAAGCTCAATACTCTACAATCTTTACGAACCCACCGAAGATGGAAAATACCGCCTACTCGAAAAAGGAAAATTCCATAAATTAGTCGAAGAAAGATTGAAATTCTTTAAAACAAGGCATCCATTCTGGCTAATTAAAGAGGAATTTGATGAAGTTATAAGTCAATATATAAAGACATTAGAAACTCACAGAGAAAAATTAAATGAATTAGGATATAATTATCTCCCATCAGAGGAGGATGTTGCAAAATACTGCATAGATCCACTTAGAGAGAAATTAGATCCTCTACTAAGGAAAAAATTATTTATATTTACAGTTCCTCACGACTTTATAATTCCTGCAAATGAAAACAAAGATCCTCAGATAAAAGAGCGTTATATATTACACAACTACTTAGCATATAAAAAAGAGACATTAGAGGAGTTTAAAGAATTTTTCGATTACTTTATTAAATTTCACAACTTGCAGTAAAAAAGAGGTGAAATGTTGATACTGGTAAAAAATGTTTATGTAAATGGAAAAAGGCAGGATATTTTAATAGAAGATAATATCATCAAAAAAATTGGAGAAATCAAAAAAGAGGAAGAGATGGAAATTATAGATGGGACAAAAAAAATAGCAATCCCTGGATTAATAAATACTCACACTCACATTCCAATGACATTATTTAGAGGAGTAGCTGATGACTTACCATTAATGGAGTGGTTAAATAATCACATATGGAAGATGGAAGCGAAATTAAATGAAGAAATAGTTTACTGGGGAACACTACTCGGCTGTGTTGAAATGATAAAAACAGGAACTACAACCTTCAATGACATGTATTTTTTCTTGGAAGGAATTGCAAAAGCAGTTGACGAAAGTGGAATGAGGGCAGTGTTAGCGTATGGAATGATAGATCTATTTGATGAAGAAAAAAGAGAGAAAGAAATTAAAAACGCTGAAAAATATATTAATTATATAAAAGATTTAAACAATAGGAGAATAACTCCTGCTCTTGGTCCACACGCTCCCTATACTTGCTCCAAAGAACTACTCCTCGAGGTTAACAAACTGGCAAAAAAATATAAAATTCCAATACATATACATATGAATGAAACCTTAGATGAGATAAAAATGATAAAAGAAAAGTTCGGAAAGGAACCATTTCTCTATTTAAATGAGTTTGGATTTTTTGATGGAGTTGATGTTATCGCAGCACACTGCGTTCATCTAAGCGAAGAAGAAATAAAGATAATAAAAGAGAAAAATATCTCCGTATCCCATAACCCAATAAGCAACCTAAAACTTGCTTCTGGAATCGCTCCAATTCCAAAACTTTTAAACGAAGGAATTAATATCACATTAGGGACAGATGGATGTGGAAGCAATAACAACCTAAATCTGTTTGAAGAGATTAAATGCTCTGCAATACTCCACAAAGGAACAACATTAGATCCCACAGTAGTTAAAGCAGAGGAGGCATTTAATTTTGCAACAAAAAACGGAGCAAAAGCTCTGAATGTAAAAGCAGGAGAAATAAAAGAGGGTTATTTAGCAGATTTAGTTCTTATTAACGTAGATAAACCACAACTACGGCCAATTAGTAATATAAAATCACATCTTGTTTATTCGTTCAATGGATGTGTAGATGATGTTATAATTGATGGAAAAATAGTGATGAGAGAAGGAGATATAATTACCTTAGATGAAGAAGAGATCTACGAAAAAGCGGAGGAAATGTATGCTATTCTTTCAGCATAAACTTTTTTAACTTTTTAATTCATTTATCATCTTTATTAAGGTTAATTTATTAACTATTTTTATATGTTTGAAAAACAGTCCTCCCCTAACTTCATAGCCAATTATTAAAACATCTTCTCCTCTATACTTTAAAATAAACGTTTTTTTATATTTAACAAAAAGATCTGCGATTTTTGAAAGATTATTCAAAAAATATTTTAAGTCATCAATCTTATCAAAAAGAGATTTAAATTTTTTAAATTTTTCAGATTCCTTTGAGGATTGAAAAATATTAAAAAGCCCTTTTAATGAGGAGAGATCTCTAACATCAACAGCTAAACGATGATTTTCAATAGTTATTGTTATAACATTCCCAAAGATCAGAGAAAGATCTCCCCTTTTTATCAATTCCTGAAATAGAAATAAATAATTTAATAAATAACTTAGGTAATTAAAAAGATCTTCGTTCAAGATTCCCACTTTTATTTTGTTTTTTATTTTTAATCAATTATCTCTCGCTTTTTTCTTTTTTCAAAGGAATTATTTTTAGTCCAACTTCTCCATCGATCGTTAAGTTGTTAAATACAACTTTAACTTCACTTCCACTACCTTCTAAGATCTTAGCCAATTTTTCAACATCAATATTTAATTTTGGCAATTTATCTTTAACTTCATCAATAAGTTTTAACATTTCTTCAACTTTCTCTTTAGAAACCAACTCTTTCTTATCTTTTAAAGAGTTTAAAAATCCTGTAATTTTCTCTATTTTTTCAGCAATTTCTTTAGGAACTTCAACCTTTATCTCTTTAACTTCTTTTTCTTCGCTCATAGTTTAAACCCCACAAAAACTTTTTTTACATTTTATATCATTATTCATTTTTTATTCCTATAATATTGTGAATTTTACACAAAATATTATTATAAAATTGGGAATATTTATAGTTATCCTTTCTCTTCAAGTAATCTTTTAAACTCCATTATGGCCTTAGAAACATCTATATCTTTATATTTTTCATTTTTGAGATGTTTTATAAACCTTTTCCTGAGTTTTACTATATGCTCTATCTCCTTATTTTCTGGTTTAATACGTTTTATATATTCCCCAACGATCTTCCTTGTTTCCTTATCGATCTCGTTGATGACGCTACAACATTCACTTCCAATATTTTCCTCACGATCAACTGTTTTTTTAGATTTTTCAATTAAATCTCTTGCAATCCTATAATAATCGATCTCTTTGGTAGTGTCAACTGTCAAAAACGGCTCATCCCATCGATACTTTCTTCCCGGTTCATCGAACTTCTTATACATTTCAAGAATCACTTCATTAGGGATTTTTTCCCCTCTTTTTACGTTTCTTTGAAGAAGGGTATTTAAAGGAGCTTTTAAATAAATGATTGCATAATTTTTTTTATTTTTCCTTGCAATATTTATTAGGTCTCTTCTCATAGAGTTGTAGTAGTTTGTATCATCCACGATTACCCAATACTCTTTTAAGGCATTTTCTATAAGATATAGGGTATTTTTTCTAATAAATTCCTCATAACTCTCTTTCCACACTGGAAAAGATTCTCTCAACATATCACTACCCAATACTATAACATCAATCCCAAGTTTGTTTAAAATCTCTGCCAACTTCTTTGAAAATGTGGATTTTCCAACACTCGGAAGTCCTGTTAGTATTATAAGCATGATCTCAACCATAATTTGGTTATTTTTCTTTAACTCTTCTTATGTATAAGATTTGTTTCTATTTAATTCATTTTATAATATTTTATAATGGTAATTTTTAGATTTTTTAAATTATTTTTAAATATTTTAAAATCATCTTTAAAATTTTCCTGTTTTGATCTATCATGATTATTCATTATAGATTTCCCGAATTTGTCATGATTTTTCATTAAAAACATTTATCATGATTTTTCATGAGCAAAAAAGCATATATATGACTTCTTTTAATTATAACATTGAGAACAAAAAAATGGGGGTGAAAATATGAATGTTAAGGTTCAACACATCCAAACAAATAACGAAGGAATCGAAGAACTTGCTCAAATAAAAAGAGATTTAACAAGATCATATACCGGAAGTAGATTAACCAAAATTATGGGGTATGTATTAGCTGCGTTAATCTTTGCATCTCTTCTCTTTTAAATCATGAAACTGAAATTTAAAGATTAAAAATTTAAAATTAAGGAAAAGAAAACTATTTTAATCTATCCCAATGCAACATCTAAATACTTAATGAATTCTTTTTTATCTCCTGGAATATATGCTCCACTGGCAAACTTATGTCCTCCACCACTTCCACCAACCTTCTCAGAAGCATACTTTATTGCACTTGCTAAGTTTACATTCTCAGCGAAACATAACAGTTTAGGGCATCTCGCAGAAACTTTATACCCCTCCTCTCCCTCAGAAATTGCAAATATCGGCTTCATCCAATCAACTTCCTCGATAGAATAACTCATTCCAGCCACTATTCCCACAATGTTTGGCATAATCTTATCCGTCTCAAAGTACTGGAATTTTTCTTTTTGAACGATCTCTACATCACTTCTCACATGCTCCAACGCTTTTCTTAAATTGTTTCTATGCCTTCTTAAATTTGATAACATCTTTTTGTAGTATTTGTCTCTATCTCCCATTAAAACATTTAAAGCAGTTTCATAATCCCCGTATCTTGAACATGCATTGATACAAGTTGAAAACTCCTCTAAATCCCTCAAAGGAGAGCCAAACTCTTCCTCTCTAAATTCATAGACCTCTCCAAATATGACCTTTGGAATATAAGAAGTCCAATGGTTAGGAACATAGTTTAGACACTTTATTAAAAGTTCACTACCTATAATTCGTTTATGCTCAAAAGGAATCTCAGCCAACCTCAACGATGGATCGATCTCTATATCATGCTTTTTGCTTATATTTTGAAGATATTTTATTATTCTTGAATCATTGTTAAGGAGATCCGTTCTAACATCTGCCCAATATCTCATAGATACAAACAGAGGCCTCGTCTGCCTACCATACATTTGCAAATCGGATTTTATTAGAATATCTCTTCTTGATGTTGCATCTTCAAGAATCACTCTATTTAAACCTATTAACTTACCTTCAATATTTTGAACATCTCCAACAGCCCCTAAAACAGCATATTTAGCCAGATCAGTCCACTCCCTATTTACCTCTCTTGCAAAAAGATATGATACACCTGCACCACATATTTCTCCTCCACTTTTTCCAATTGTTAGAGGATTTATGTGAACAACACTCCTCGGAAGCTTTATGCTTTCTGGTTGATGATGATCTAAAATTATCACTTTGCCGTCTTTATCTGCTAACTTTAATTCTTCTAATTTATTTTTTATCATCCTTAATTGCCCGCTTCCGAGATCTGCAAATATTGTAAGATCGTATTCGTTAAATGGGATCTCTTCAATACTCCACTGAGTAATCTGTTTTAAAAACATAAAATCAGCATCTAATTCCAATCTTTCAGATAATTTTTGCAGAATAGCCCTCGAAGTTAAACCATCTGTATCTATGTGGGTAGCTATTAACACTTTTCCATTGATTTTACTTTTTAGAACGTTAACTCCTTTTTTCAATTCAACCCAACTTTCCATAGTTCCCCATAAACCGTTTTTGTTTATTGTTAGTTTATCTCCATTTGATCCTTAAAAAGTAGTTAAAGTAGTTAATGATTTATATAGATATGTTATCGTCTCTTTACATATAAAAAGTAAAATTAAAGTAAAATAGAAAAACATACCTCTTAACACTAAAAATCTCTCTTAAAACTCTCTCTCTGTTGAAAATTTGAACTCTTCTTCCCCAAATAACTTTTTAACCATCCAATCAGCATTAAACTCAACTAAGTCCGAATATCTCTGCCCCACACCTAAGTATAGTATTGGTTTTCCAATTGCATAACCGATAGAGAGAGCAGCCCCTCCCTTAGCATCGGCATCAACCTTAGTTAAGATTATTCCATCAATATTAACTGCCCTATTAAATTCCTCTGCTTGGTAAACAGCATCGTTTCCTGTTAACGCATCCCCAACAAATATAACCAAGTCCGGCTTTGTCACTCTAACTACCTTTTTAATCTCCTCCATTAAGTTAGCATTTGTTGCCTGCCTTCCTGCCGTATCTGCCAAAACAACATCAATTCCCCTTGCCTTAGCGTGTTGTATGGCATCGTATATAACAGCAGCAGAATCCGCTCCCTGTTTATGTTTTATAACTTTAACACCCACATTCTTAGCGTGCTGTTCTAACTGCTCTATCGCTCCCGCCCTAAACGTATCCCCTGCCGCTAAAACTACACTATATCCCTTCTGTTTTAGTTTATAAGCTAATTTTGCAATTGTTGTTGTTTTTCCAGTTCCATTTATTCCTACAAAAACTATAACTGTGGGTTTTCCTTTCGCTTTGTTGGATTTTATTATTTCTTCAAGATCGATTTTTTTCTGAGATAATATGTTTTTTATAGCAGTTCTAATCGCGTTTATTGTTATTTCTTCTACATCATCGTCAGGAGTTATTTTTCTTCCAACTAACTCTTTTTTAATATTCTCAATTAACTTTTCAACAACCTCTAATGCAACATCTGCCTCTAATAGTTCAATCTCCAATTCTTCAAGTATATCTTCAATATCCTCTTCCAATATCACAACTTCCTTTTTTATTGCTTTTTTAATGGCTCTTGTCAATCCGAATCTATCAAAAAAACTTATCTTTTTATCTTCCTTATACTCCTCGGTTTTCTCTGTCTTTACCTCTACGTCATTAATGTCCTTTCTGACTGTTGTGGTGGTTTTCTCTTCAACCTTATCTTTTTTTATTTTTTCTTCCTCACTACCTTTTTTGTAGATTCTCTCAGTAATCTTAGATGTCGTTTCTAAGAGTTTTTCTTTTAATTTTCCAAACATCTTTAACCCCTCTTTTATATCAATATTTTTAGTTGGATTGTGATAATTTTAATATATTAATTGACACTAAAACTATTATATGTAATTTCTGTTCTGTTTTTTGTTCTGTTTCTGATTTTATGAAAAGGTGGAATTATGGAAAAAGACCCAAGAATGCGAATATTAAAGGATTTAATTGAGAGAGGTAGGGTAGATGATGCAGTAAAACTTATAGAGATGGAAAGGGGATTGATAGACCTAATATATCCCTTATTGGTATCAAAAAATGCCAAGTTGAAGATAAATTGTGTCATGGTTTTGGGAAATTTGTATTTAAAAGGAAAAATTAACGATTCCTGTTTTATAAAGTATCTTGAAGATCTCTTTTTGGATGAAGATAAAAACCTTGTTTTTAAAGCTTTTTCGTCTTTGAGGTCAATTCCAGAAATGTACCAAAATGAAATAACATGTAGATTGATTACAAAATACTTAGTAGGTTATGAAAAATATAAAACTAATTTAAAAAAGTGTAATACTTTACCAAACATGAAACGGGATAAGATAATAATAATCTTTGATATATTACGAACGATAAAAAATAGTGATTTAAAGAAGACAAATATAATGTATGCTACAAACTTGGACTGGAGAACACTTAATAATTATATAAACTACCTGATAAAAAACGAATTTATTAGAGAAGAGGAGGAAAAATACTCTTTAACTGATAGGGGGAAACTACTCCTGGAAAAGATCGAAGAAGTGCTTAGGTTGATTTATTTTAACGAATGATCGTTATCTATATATAGGGGAATATAAACTTTGCTATGTGAAAATTTACCATTAATTTTTTTGTTAACCTATTTACTTTATTTGTTTTATTTTTTACTTTTCATAAAAAATTTAAAAAACAAGTGGGAATTACACCTATTTTCTCTATGTGCTTTACATTCATAAACTATATTAGTATATTTTGTAATATATTATAATCAGAAAACAAAAACGAGGTGATAGTAAAGGGAGTAAAATAATGAAGTAAAATAAATAGATTGCTAAACTCGATAAACGTATGAGGTGATGCATATGGCTATCGAAGGCGGCATAATATCATGGTTATTATCTTTAATATTCTCCCTAATGGGATGCTTTTAATTTATTCCAAGGATTCACGATCTTAAATTAAAGAAAGAGGTGTTCAAAATGAATAATTTCAAAAAATACCTACTTTCGTTGCTGCTATCTGTAATAATGGGGATTGCAATTTTGGGCTCTGCCTCTGCAATCTCTACAACCTACGGGACAGGACAAACTACTGCAACTGTAAGCAACCTACCTCCCGTAGTCAATAGTAGTAGTTACGAAATGACTATAAAAACCGTGCAGGGAGTTACTGTATATGAATATAGAAATACATCAGGAGTAGCTCCTAACTTGCTAAGAAGCGATGCATACGTTCCATACGCTTACACTGGAGAAGGAATAACCTTCTATGTAAATGTTAGCGATCCAAATGGAGAACAGGACTTACAAACAAATGGAGCAGGAGTTGACTTCTTATTAGTTCCAGAAGGTCAAAATCCAGCAAATCCAGCTTATATAATACACGCAGGATTCGATCCAACAACAAGCGGAGACAGTGATTTATCCACTTTAAAATTCTACGCACAATGGACAGTCCCTGCAGGATCACACGGATGCTTTGATGTCTATGTAACTGCAAGAGATAAACATGGAGTTTGCACCGGTCCAATCTACAAAGGAAAAGTATTCCTAAACCCAATGATCGGAATAAACGTAACAAAAGATAACGATGCAACACCAGCACCGTTCACAGGACTAAGCTTCGGAAACGTAACCCCAGGACAACAAAACGTTTCAGCAGAAGAGAACGTAGTTTCAGTCCACAACCTTGATCCTGATAATGTAGGAACAAAAGTAGGTGTATTTGTATCTGCGACCTCATTAGCACAAGTAGGAGGAACCGGAATAATACCAGCTGAGAATATCGAGGCAGATGTTATCAAAGTCAACAACGCAACTATCCACCACGAAATAACACTTCAAAATAACGTGAAAATATTATTATTCGAACCATTAAAACCAGGAAACGCAAATGCATTAGAAGTTAACTTCACCCTCGATGTTCCAGAACCATTACCAAGCGGATGCTACGGCGGATCAATTACATTCTACGGAATTGGATTATAATTCCCCAAAATGATATTATAAATTTTTAATTTTTAATTTTTATCAAAAATCAAACATATCAACAAAAACAATCCAATACAATTAAAGAAAAATTGTCATAATGACTTTAAATTTAATCAACGTCCATATTAAAGAGAGGATAAATCAATTTGTAATAAAAATGAAAAATTAAAGATGTCTAATTTACACACATTCCAAATTTAAATTTAATCTTTAAATTTTAAATTTTAATAGGGTTTAAAGTCAAGTTTTGTAATTTTAAATAAGTTGATAGCATTTAAAAGTTATAAAATAATGTTATAATTGTTGCTTAATCCTGTTTACCTTATTAATTACTTGATTAATTTCTATTGAAGGTGAAACTATGAAAAAACTAACATTATTTGTAGGTCTTATATTTGCACTTTCCATTCTAATTATTCCACAAGTTAGCGGGCTGAGTGGGGCAATATCTCCCCCAAAAATAGACATTATGGTAAATTCAAGCAATGGCCTTCCTCAAGATGTGAATAGTGTTATATATATAAAGAACCCAAATAATTTTCCTGTTAGGGTAGAACTCACCCCCACAGGAGATCTAAATAATACAAAAAAAATTGAAATTATTATCTCCAAAAATAACTTTACACTAAAACCAGGAGAGACCGTAAGGGATAATTTAACATTTATCATAAAAGAATCGGGAAAGTATAAAGGAACAATTCTGACAAAAATTAGTCCTTTAACCTACGACAACAATCAAACCGTATTATTAAAAGCGAGCGTAGTTCTTCCAACAGAAGTAATGATAATGGCAGTTGACAGTTCTTTACCAACAAATGAGATAATAATTGCCATATTTTTGATAATAAGCATAATAGGATTAAGTGCGGTTTTAATAAGGAAAATATAAACATATAAATAACTACAAAGAAAAAAGAAGTGATTATTATGATGAAAGTCCCCCCTCCGATTGTAAACGGGAAAAATAATAGAAGGAGATATAAACGCTCCCAATTTGAAGTTATATTTGAGATATTACACATCATAAAAGAGGGAGAGAAAGTAAAGACAAGAATTATGTATGCAGCAAACTTGGACTGGAGAAACTTCTCAAAATATATGGACTTTTTAATTGGCCATGGATTTATAAAGAAAGATAAAAATGAAAAATTCGAACTTACAGAGTTGGGTTGTAAATTATACAATTCTTTATACGATTTATTCACAATAATCGGTTCTAAGCCATAGCTGAGGGGTTTTTATGAGACGATTTGGTTCAGTATTGATTTCAGATATTGTAAAAGAATGTTTAAGTGGGGATGAGTTTGCAAAAGAGATAATAGAGGATTTACTAAACTTTTTAATAAAAATACGACTTTGGAGATGGAAATACCTTTTATCGATGAATGGAGAAAAAAATATAGATAGTTCTGATTTGATGATGATAATAAAAGAAGAAAAAGAAGGAATAAATAAATTATTCTCATTCGTTTACAGGACTGACATTCCAACAGAAAATAGGATAGAGATTCTCTTACTCATTAAAGAGTTTATAAAAGATGAGTTTAAATGGATTTCCATGGATGTAAATGATCTCCCCCTACAAAAAAGATAAAATTTTTTGAAGACATAATTTCTATTTTGTTCAATTTATCATAATATTTTCCATCTATTTTATTTTATTAATCTTTTGATTTTTTTGATTTTTAAAAGTTATGTCTAAAAATTCAATTCAAAGCATAGTCATAGAAATTAAATATTTACATTTATAAATTATAGAAAAATTTATATAGAACTTCAAAAACATTAAATAAATAGACGGAATAAAAAAAGAGGTGATACAGATGATAGGAAGAGATCCATTTGACTCACTATTTGAAAGGATGTTTAAAGAGTTATTTACAACCCCAATGGCAGGAACTACAATGATACAAAGTTCAACAGGAGTTCAAATATCAGGAAAGGGCTTTATGCCAATATCTATTATTGAAGGAGACCAACATATAAAAGTTATTGCATGGTTGCCAGGAGTTAACAAAGAGGATATAATCTTGAACGCAGTTGGAGATACGTTAGAAATAAGAGCTAAAAGAAGCCCATTAATGATAACCGAAAGTGAAAGAATTATCTACTCAGAGATTCCTGAGGATGAAGAAATATATAGAAACATAAAACTTCCTGCAACAGTTAAAGAAGAAAACGCATCAGCTAAATTTGAAAACGGGGTCTTATCAGTAATTTTACCAAAAGCAGAATCATCAATTAAAAAAGGAATTAACATTGAATAATCCACAAATATTTTTTAAATATTTCTTTTATATATTTTTTATTGTTTTCATATATCTATATATCTAAATATAGAATAATAGTGAAATAAATATAAAAAATAAAAAGAAAATAAGTTAAGGATGTAAACCAATATCCAACAAACCCTCTTCCTCTCTAAAACCGCACATAATATTCATGTTTTGGATAGCTTGTCCACTTGCCCCCTTTACCAAATTATCAATACAAGAAACCACCACAACCCTTCCATGGCAATCAACTTCAAAACCACCAATATCACAAAAATTCGTCCCCCTAACATAAGTCAACTTCGGCATATCATCAGAGAATATTCTTACGAAAAACTCCCTTCCATAAAACTCGTTATAAATATCAATTATGTCATTATCAGATATATCCTCAGTTAAAAATGCATGAGCAGTTGTTAATATTCCCCTTGTTATGGGAGCCAAATGAGGTGTAAACGAAACCTTTACCTTCCCGATCTTGTTTAACTCTTTTTCAATTTCAGGAGCATGTCTATGTTTTGTTATTTTGTAAGGCGTGATATTTTCATTCACATTTGGAAAATGCGTTGTCTCAGTAGGGTTAACCCCCGCCCCACTAACTCCTGTTTTAGAATCAAATATTACTCTCTCCTCTATCAAACCCTCTTTAACCAGAGGAGCAACTGCTAAAATAGCTCCCGTTGGGAAACATCCAGGATTTGCTACAAGTTGAGCTTTTTTTATCTCCTTTCTATTCAATTCAGGGAGACCATATGCAATTTTTACATCAGGCAAACCAACATGTTTAATATTATAATATTTTTCATACAAACTCAGATCTTCAAATCTATAATCTCCACTAAGATCTATTACTCTAACCCCCCTCTCCAAAAACTTAGGGACTACACTCATAGAAACGCCGTGCGGAGTTGCAGTAAAAACTATATCTGCATCGACTTTATCAACATCCCCAACAAAATAAAGTTCCTCATACTTCTCAACACCCTTCAAATGAGGATGAACCTTAAATACATGCTTTCCTGCCTCCCTTCTTGAAGTTATACAGCAAACATTGACATCATCATGCTTTGCCAATAACCTCAATAACTCAGCTCCGGTGTATCCAGTAGCACCAACTATTGCAACATCCATTAACATCACCAAGATATTTTCATTTTTCATTTATAAAAACAAAAACAAAAAAATTAAATTAAAATAACTCAAAAATAAATTTAAAAAAATTAAAATTTAAATTAAAATCCTAATCAAAATTTTAAAAATTAATCATTATCCTGCACCACATGCATCTCCTAGATCCATATCAATTAATTTTCCTTCTTCTAACTCTTCCTCCTCAATTTCTTTAACTGCCTCTTCAATCTCATCTCTCTTTTTAACTATTTCTGATTCATCTATAACCCTTAAAAGATGAGGTCTATACATTAAATTATTATCTAAAACAACCCATACGTCTCCATTTTCATCTTTTACAATATCAACAACTCTACCCTTAGTCCCGGTGTTAATATATACAACATAATCTCCAACTTTTATATTAATATCTTCCATAATTTTCACCACCTAACTTGATAAATAAACATTAATATACTATTTCTTATTATTTTTATAACAATTATTTTCTTACCATAAACTCCATCTTTTTTACATTGTTTTTACAATTTTTGGATGAACTTTTATCAACATTGCAGCCCCATATATTCCTACAAGAATACAGTAATAACAATATATGCTACATAAGTATTTATAAGTATTTATTGTGCTTATGACTCCTTAGCAAACCATCTTAACTTAGAAATCAACACCCTCTTATCCAAATATTAACTGCTGTTTTCTCCTTCGATAATAACCACTGCGGAATTTAAATCAATATTTGTTTTTGTTGATTATTGTTTTTTTCCTAAAAACATTTCAGTTGACAAGTTCTTTCTATTGGATGCACTTGAAGGTGCGTTCCCAATCCAAGA
>JAADDS010000004.1 GCA_013153845.1 Methanococci archaeon
ATGACGCGGGGGTCGGGATTTGAACCCGAGTTGGGCTATGCCCAACGGGATTAGCAGTCCCGCGCCGTACCAGGCTGGGCCACCCCCGCTCTAAAAGCAAAACTAAGTTATATGTAAGCAGTATATATACTTTTCGTTTTTGTTGTTTTTGTAAGAAGACCGTTAAATTAATATAATAGTATTGGGTAGTTATTTACTCTATATGCCATATTGCAAAAATGGATTAAAGGGGATGTGGCATAATGCTGAACCCTAAAAAAGAGGGATAAAATGGGAATTTATAAATATATAAGAGAAGCATGGAAGAGACCAAAAGAAACATATGTTAGGCAGTTGTTATGGGAGAGATTACAGCAGTGGAGAAGAGAACCGGCAGTTGTAAGAGTTGAGAGACCAACAAGATTGGATAGAGCAAGATCTTTGGGCTATAAACCAAAACAAGGAATTATCGTTGTTAGAGTAAGGGTTAGAAGAGGAGGTTTAAGAAAACCAAGACCAAAGAACTCAAAGAAGCCAGCAACATTGGGAGTTAATAAGATAACAATGGGTAAATCCATCCAAAGAATTGCTGAAGAGAGAGCAGCAAGAAAATATCCAAATATGGAGGTCTTGAACAGTTATTGGGTCGGAGAGGATGGAAAACACAAGTGGTATGAGGTTATATTGGTAGATCCATACCACCCAGCCATTAAAGCAGATCCTCAACTTAACTGGTTATGCACTGGCAAACACAGAGGAAGAGCATTTAGAGGTTTAACCTCGGCTGGTAAGAAAGGTAGAGGTTTAAGAAATAAAGGAATAGGAGCTGAGAAGGTAAGACCAAGTATAAGAGCTCATGGAAGAAGAGGTAAATAAATAAAAATTAAAAAATTAAATTTAAATTAATATTAAATTATTTGGACTTTATCAGTAATTCTTGGGGAAAAAACTACTAATTTTTATCTCCCCAAAATCTACGACAAAAACTTCTCTTTTAAACGCTAATCCAATAAAGAAGGTGAAAGAATGAGCAATGAAAAAGAACTGTTAGTTCCATTAGATACATACTTGGCTTCAGGTATACACATAGGAACCCAGCAAAAAACGAAAGATATGGAGAGATTCATCTACAGAGTAAGAAGTGATGGGTTGTATGTTTTAGATGTCAGAAAGACAGATGAAAGATTGAGAATAGCTTCAAAATTTTTAGCAAGGTATGAACCAGAGGATATATTGGCTGTTTCAAGAAGAATCTATACAATGGGACCATTAGAAGAGTTTGGAAAATACACAGGAATAAGAACCGTAGTTGGAAGATTCGTGCCTGGAACCTTAACAAACCCATCCTATAAGGGCTTTATAGAGCCGGAAGTGGTATTTATAAGCGATCCAAGAGTTGATAGGCAGGCATTAAAAGAGGCAACAGAAATAGGAGTTCCTATCGTTGGATTATGTGATACAGAACACTTAACATCATTTATTGACTTAGTAATACCGACAAACAACAAAGGTAAAAAAGCAGTTGCTTTAATCTACTACTTATTAACAAGAGAATATTTGAAAAATAGAGGAGTTATATCTGATGATACAAACTTGCCATTCACTTATGAAGAGTTTTTAGAAAAGGCGGCAAATCCAAAATATAGAATTATAATCCAACCAAAAGATAATAGAAGAAGAAGGAGGAGAAGAAGATAAACCCCTAAAATAATTTTTTAACATTATGTAGATTATAACATATATAGAGGTTATTGAAAATGTCTGAAAAAATAAATATGGTATGCGAGAACTGTGGTTGTGAAGAGCAAGAAATTCTAAAGAAAAAAATTCATGAAAAATCTGCATATTATTTAATTAAATGCCCAAATTGTGGTAGGGTAAGAGAGATCGTTGATAAGGTAAAGTTAAGTCAGGTAAAGTTGATAACAAGTAGATATGATCTCTCTGAATCAAAAATAATAAATATTCCTGAAGATGAGGAATACAAAGTCGGAGATGTAATAAACGTTGATGGAGAAGAGATAGAAATAACCAAAATAGAAACGCCAAGATCAGTAAAAGAATCTATTGGAAAAGATATTAAAGTAATCTGGGGAAAATCTTTATCTATTCCTAAAAAGATAGGAATATCTATAAACGATAAAAATAAAACCTATGGAATATACTTATATGTTCCAAATGATTTCGAATTTGAAATTGGAAAGGTATATAGAATAAATGATGGATTTTTTAGATTGAAAAAGATAAAAACAGATAAAACAACTGCAAAAAAAGCAAAAGCCAAAGACATAAAACGTTTGTATGGAGATGTTGTTAGACCATTACGAAATCATATTGATCTAACAAAATTCTATAGAGAGGAAGAATAACTAAAAACTGATGAAAATTAAAAATTAAAAATTAATGTAAAATTTTTGATAAAAAAACAAATTTTCAAGGTGAAAGAATGGCTACTGCAAGAACTGCAAGGTCAAGAAGAAAAGTTAGGAAGGTAAAAGATAAGTGGAAAGAGAAAGTATGGTATGAGATCTACGCTACACCAGAGTTCGGAGGCGTCTTTATTGGCTACACTCCTGCAAACGATCCAAGTTTGGTTTTAGGTAGAGTTGCAGAAACAAGTTTAAGGGATCTAACAGGAGATCCAACAAAGCACATGCATAGGGTTTATTTCAAAATATTTGGAATTACTGGAAATAAAGCAATAGCTCAATATTACGGGCATGATACAACAAGAGAATTTATGAGATCCCAAATAAGGAGAAGAAGAAGTAGGATTGACGCTATCTTAGATGTTACAACCCAAGACGGATACAAAGTAAGAACTAAGGCCGTCGTTTTAACTGCTTACAGAGCTGACGCAAAGCAGAAATCCGATCTTAGAAAGAAGATGGTTGAAATTATAAAAGCAATGGCTAAGGAGAAAACATTTCCGCAGTATGTTCAAGCGATGTTATTCGGAGAGATGGCTGAGAGAATAAAGAATGAATGTAAAAAGATATTCCCAGTCAGAAACGTTATTGTTTATAAATCAGAAGTTTTATCTTTAGCTAAAAAAGAAGAAAACGAAGGATTTGTAAAAGAAGCTGAAGAAGCTGTTGCAGAATAATAAAATTAAAATAACCCTAATTAAAATAAATTAAAATAACTTTTTTATTTTAATAATTTTATAAACATTGTTAAATTTTTTAATTAATATCAATTTATTTTACAGTTTAATGTTTATTTTATTTTTATCTGTTTTTTTATGTTCCTTAACTAATAAATTAATTTTCAACTGGTCTGAATTTATATCCGTAAGTTATAACCCCATCGTCTCCATCTTCTTTAATTCTTCTAAATACAACTTCAACCGGCATGCCGATATATACTTCATCTGGTTTACAATCAACCACTTGACCAGTTATTTTAACTCCTTCTTCTAACTCAATAATCGCTATCACGTAAGGGGCTTGTTTCTCAAAATCCTTCGGAGCCACGTGAACCACTGAATAGGTATAAACTTTCCCTCTACCACTCAATTTAATATCCTCAAAGTCCGTTTTTCTTCTACATTTTGGGCATATCTCTCTTGAAGGGAAATAGACAGTTCCACAATTTTTACATCTAACTCCTATTAGGTTGTATCTCTCTTTTATATGTCTCCAACTTCTTACTACCATAATCTCCCTCGATCTTGCTTTTATTTATTCACTTTTATTTATTTCTTTCTTATTATTTCTATTCACTTTAAATTTAATCCAATGGTGGGTTAATTCAAGTGGAAAATTATTAATTATCCCTCAATAAATATCTTATTTTCATTTAAATCAATTTTTTTAATCTCTCCAACGAATTCTTTTTTATCGCCAAATAGATCAATGGCTATAACTTTATCCTCTTTTTTCTCAACAATCATAACATCTTCCATAACTAACTCTCCATTAAAGTAGAGATTGCAACTGCACATATTTTCACCATAAATTAGCTTGCCTCATCTTCTTCTGTCCTTAACTTCTAATGCCCCTCTTCATAATTATTAGTGTTCATAGATTTTTGAGGATATAAGCAAATCAATCTATACTTTCCTTCAATCCATATTATACATCTATCTTTTTTACAAATATCTTTTATAAAGGGACAGAATTTCTCTATCAACCTTCCACGTTTTTATTTTTATTAAATGGTAGGTATGGGATATTTAATTTGACTTTTTTGTATAGTATAAACCAAACTGCAAACAGACCTGCAAATATTACCGCAAAAATCCATAGAAATATAGTTAATCCGTCAAATAAATAATACCATACAATAAAATCTAATATCATAAATCCAATGCATCCAATTGCTATATTAAGAACGTGCTTTTTAATCTTGTCCATAATATCAACCCAATTATTTTTTATTAGATAAGATATGAACACATACAGTTCCTCCTGTTCCTCCAACGTTTACTGTTATTCCATACCCGTTTTTAATCTCTACCTGTCGATCTTTAACTTCTTTATCCTGCTTTAACTGCCAATAAACCTCTCCAACTTGCCTAATTCCTGTCGCTCCTAACGCATGTCCAGCAGCTTTTAACCCTCCACTTGGATTTATTGCAGGATATTTATCACAATCAATTGCAATCTCTTTATTATAAACAATCTTTCCTGCTTCTCCCTTTTTGCAAAATCCAAGTTCTTCCATCAATATTAATCCATTTATAGCAAAGCAGTCGTGAACTTCTGCAACATCTATCTTATCAGGGCTTATATTTGCCATTTTATAGGCCTTTTCACTTGCTACTCTTGCTCCTTTTAGCTGGGTTATGCTCTCTCTGCTATGTAATGCGATAGTATCTGATGCTTGGACACTTGCTCTTATATATATAATTTCATCCTCATTAACAAATTCCTTAGCTTTCTCTGCATCACACACTATAAGGGCGGCAGCACCATCCGAGACGGGTGAGCAGTGAAGTAATCTCAATGGCTCAGCGACAGGAGAGGAGTTAAGGACTTGGTCTAACGTTATTTTAAATGGAAATTGAGCATATCTATTCTTTGAGGCATTTTCATGCATAATAACGCTCCACATTGATAGTTCTTCCAAAGTTAAACCATATTCATACATATATCTTTGAGCCATCATAGCATATAGGGATGGAAAGGTAGCTCCAAACAAAGCTTCCCATTCTTGATCTGAGGCAGATGAGATTGCAGATGTGGCATCAACAACATCCGTCATCTTTTCAACTCCACCAACTAAGACAACATCACTCGCTCCACTTGCCACATTTAAAACTGCTTGCCTTAAAGCTAAACTACCAGATGCACATGCTGCTTCAACCCTTGTTGATGGAATTGGGTTTAAACCAGCATGCTCAGCTATTAATGAGGCAATATGTTCCTGTCCAACAAACAAACCAGCACTCATATTTCCCACATACATCTCATCTATATCCTTTCCATCTATACCTGCTGCTTCAACTGCTTTAACTCCTGCTTCGACAATTAAGCTTCTAAAACTTCTTTCCCATAGTTCTCCAAATTTTGTTTGCCCATAACCGATAATAGCAACATCCCTCATTTTTCCACCTTCTTGTAAGATTCAGTTTACATCTTAATTTTTCTTCTGAATTTAGCATATATCGCATAGTCGATATATTCCTTTCTTTCTAAATAATAAGCAGTTTTTGGAGCTTTATCTTTGACTTTATTTATTCTTTCAGTTATGGTTATATCAAAAGCATCACTTCCAGCTCCGCTACCATAGGAGACAGCTAAAACCCTCTCTCCTCCCTCACAATGATCTAAAATATTCGATAGACCTAAAGGAACCGCACCTGAATATGTATTTCCTATTTGAGGAGTTAATAATCCATATTTATATTGCTCTTCTTTAAAACCCAATGTTTTAGCAACTCTGATGTAAAATTTTCCGTTTGGTTGATGAAAGACGCAGTAATCATAATCCTCTGGCTTTGTTCCCATCTTTTCCATTAATCCCTCAGCGGCATTTATCACATGCTTAAAGTATGCTGGTTCTCCTGTAAACCTCCCCCCATGTCTTGGATATGGCTTTCCTTCCCTTCTCCAAAAGTCGGGAGTGTCTGTTGTGTATGAATAAGTGCCATTAAATTCAGCTATAACGTTTGATTTTCCTATTATGTATGCAGCTCCTCCTGCTGCTGCTGTATATTCTAAAGCATCTCCTGGAGCTCCTTGGGCAGTATCTGCCCCAATGGCTAACCCGTATTTTATCAAACCACTCTCAACCAATCCCATACACATCTGAATTCCAGCAGTTCCTGCCTTACAAGCAAATTCTAAATCTGCCGCAGTCAGTTCTGGAGTTGCATCTATTGCCTCTGCTACGATGGTTGATGTTGGTTTAACCGCATAGGGATGACTTTCACTACCCACATAAACTGCTCCAATATCCTTCGGATTTATTTCAGACCTTTTTAATGCGTTTCTTGATGCCTCAACTGCAATGGTTGCAGTGTCTTCATCTAAGCTTGGAACTGCTTTCTCATAAACTAAGAGTCCTTTTTTTATTGCATTTGGGTCTTTATTCCAGACCCTTGCTATTTCCTCGACTTTTATTCTATATTTTGGAATGTATGCCCCATAGCCAACTATTCCTACCATTTTTTCACCGTTAACTTTTCATTTTTAATCTTGTCAATAGAAAATGTTTAATTAAGAAAAATAAACTCATAATAATATATATCAAATAACAACCAGATCAACATTCACAATCTTTACCCATTTAAACGCTTTATTAACTCTTTTGTATCTAATCTTGTTGTTATTAATGGAATATTGTCTATTTTTGCCAGTTTTATTGCTAAATTATCTATTTTTTCAGGAGTTATCCCCTGTAAAACAACAACTCTCGGTTTCATTATGCTAACTCTAACAGCGACCATTGGGCTTCTTCCTGTGGAAACGTTTGTAAATATTAATGCTCTTTCAGTTGTCCATCCGTATAAATGATAGAAATCATCTCCTGTCATTTCTAATATTGCCTTTATGCTATCAACTACTGTGTGTCCATAGATTTGCATTTCTGAAACATCTCCAACGACCATTTCTCCATCTATAATATCTAAAAATTTTTCTAAAGATACAGGGTTTTCGTATTCCTTTATTGATAAAATTGCTTTCATTGATGGGCTTTTATCCAAAATCCTTTTTAATGCTTTTATCGTTTGCCCGCCTTTTTCTTTATCTATCTCAATCAATGCTAAAACATATTTTTTTACAATATTCACTCCGGGATTTTTTCGTCTTCCAACTTCATAATCACTTATAACTGATGGAGATACATTTAAATATTTTGCAAGTTCGATTTGCTGTATATTGAACAAATTTCTCCATTTTTTTAATGCCTTTCCCGTATTTTCAGCTAAGACAATATCTCCTATTATATGCATCGCAACTTTCTCCATAGTAATCACAAAATAAAAATAAAATATCAATATTATATAAAGTTTTTGATTTTGTAGAAAATGGATAAGTTTATTGTCGGATATAATCTAAGCTTTTACATATTTGCTAACTATGATGTTTATCTTTTTTGTTCGTTTATCTATACAATTAAAATTTTAAATAATAGTAAGTAAAATAAAGTAGAAAACAACAAAAGCATATCTTATCAAAATAAGACCAACAATAAAAAATAGAATGATAATAAAAAAAGATTTAAAAAACGTCATAAGAGGGAAAGCATGAAAATATCAATATGCGGTAAAGGAGGGTGTGGAAAGAGCTCAATAACCGCTCTAATATCAAAAGAACTTGCAAATAGAGGTTATAAGGTCTTGGTAATTGATGGAGATGAATCAAATCTAAGTTTACATAAATTGCTTGGGGTTGATTTACCAAAGGATTTTATCGAGTATCTTGGAGGTAGGAAGAAGTTTATGGAGAAAGTAAGGAAAAAAGCTCTTGGAAGAAAGGTTAAATTATTCGATGATGACATAAATATGAACTCACTTCCAAAA
This sequence comes from Methanococci archaeon, assembly GCA_013153845.1. Lineage (GTDB taxonomy): Archaea > AGJL01 > Methanococci > Methanococcales > Methanocaldococcaceae > Methanocaldococcus. Next base: position 7,952 of record JAADDS010000004.1, read on the forward strand.
GAGTATGTTTCTGAAAAGGGAAATATTAAGTTTATTGCCGTTGGAAAGATCCACGACTTTGGGGAGGGTTGTGCCTGCCCAATGGGAGCTCTTTTAAGGGAATTTCTAAATGCATTAAAACTTAACGATGGAGAGGTCGTTGTGGTTGATACCGAAGCAGGAATAGAGCATTTTGGAAGGGGAGTTGAGAGTGGTTGTGATGTAATTGTTGGTATTATCGATCCAACGTATGAATCAATTAACCTTTCTAAGAAAATAGAGGAAATAGGAGAAAAATTAGGAAAAAAAGTTTATTTTATAGTCAATAAGGTAGATGACAATACAAAAGATATTATATTGGATAACATTAATAAAGATAAGGTTATTGCCATAATTCCACAAAGGGAGGAGATAATGAAGTGTGGATTGCTTGGAGAGGAGATGAACATTGATGTTCCAGAAATAAAAGAGATCGTTGACAAATTATTAAAATAATTAAAATAAAACAAAATAAATAATAAATAAAACATAAGTAAAAGAAATAAAAATATTTCTATTTCTTTTAATTTTTCTTTATAATTTAATTCCAACAACTTTACTTAGCCCATTTTCCATATAAACTCCATAAACAACATCTGCTTTACTAACCATCTGTTCTCTGTGGCTTATAACAATAAATTGACTATATTTTGAAGCATTTTTAATCATATCTGCAATTAAAGATACGTTTTTGACATCTAAGGCAGCGTCAATTTCGTCTAAAACATAGAATGGGGATGGATTTAATTTTTGAATGGCAAATAAAAAGGCCAGTGCAGTTAACGATTTTTCTCCCCCACTCATTGCATCCAAACTTAAAAGTTTTTTTCCTTTTGGAGAAGCATCTATTAATATACCCCCTTCAAATGGATTTTCCTCATTTTCTAAGCTTAATTTTCCAACCCCTCCAATTTCTTTATAAACTTCTTCAAAATTCTTGGCAACTTTATTAAACACTTCCATGAACACTTCTTTTTTCCTATTTTCTATTTCTTCCATTAATTGAAGGCATTTATTCTCGTCTCTCTCATATTCCCTCCTTTTTTCTATTAACTCCTTGTATCTCTCCTCAACGTATTTATAATCCTCAATAGCTCTCATATTTATTGGTTCTAATTTTTTTATTTCACTTTCAAGCTCTCCTATATATATTTCCAACTCCTCAATGGTCTTTTCTTCTAAATTCTCCTTTATCTCTACTTTCTCGCATAGGTAAAGTTTTCGTTCTTCTTCTTCTAATTTACTTTCATATTTTGCTTTTTCGATATTAAGTTCATTTATCTCATCTTCGATTTCTTTTATCTTTTGCAGTAATTTCTTTTTTTCGTTTTCTAACGTTTCGATCTCACTTTCGATCTCTTCTTTCTTTTCAGTTAAGTCCTTTAAATTTTTAGCTAATTCGTTATATTTTCTCTTTTTTTCATCAAGTATTTTTAAATTATTCTTTACACTTTCCTCATAAAACAATATGTTCTTCTCCAAAACCGACTTTTTATTAATTAAATCCGATATTTTTTTATTTAGTTCTTCTGTTTTTGGAATTAAGATTTCCTTGATTACTGTAAGTCCTTTTTCAATCTCATTTTTTAGCCCTATTTTTTGTTTTTCCAATTTTGTTATCTCTTCCTCAATCTCTTTTATTCTTCTTAAATTTTCATCGCTTTCATATTTTTTAAGTTCTTTTATTACATTTTCTCTTTTTTCTATCAGTTCATTTATTTTTTTCTCAGTTTCTCTTATATTTTCTAAAATTTCTTCTTTTTCAAGGTTTAATTCTTCTATTTCATCAAGGATCTCTTCATTTTTCAGAGTTAACTCCTTTATCAATGAGGAATTTCTCTCCAAAATTTCCATCCTTCTCATTTCATTTTTCTTTATGATCTCTAATGTATTCTCAATTTCCATTTTTTTAGATAGATTTTTTCTAATTATTTCATTCAATCTATCGATTTCATCTTTCAGAGATTTTAATTCGCTTTCAATTTTTATAATCTCATCAGCTATCTTGTTTAATTTGTTTAAATCTACATCCACTTTAATTTTTGCTCTACTCTTAAATGTTCCTCCGATCATAACCCCACTTGGCTCTATCACATCCCCATCAAGCGTTACAAACCTAACTTTTCGATATTTTTTTGATAACTCTTTTGCTACGTCTATATTTTCAACTATAACTGTATTTCCAAATACATATTCAAATATCTCTCGATATTTTTCGTCAAACTCTACGAGATCTATGGCTCGTCCAATGACTCCTTTTTCGTTTATAAATACTGTTTCCCGTCCTTCAATTCTATCCATTGGCAAGAATGTTGCCCTTCCAAGTTTTTTCTCTTTTAAATATTTTATTGCCCTAACTGCATCTTCCATTCTCTTAACTACAATGTAATTAAGCCGATTTCCTGCAGAAACCTCAATTGCAGTTTTATATTCGATTTTTGTTTTTCCAAGATTCCCTACAATATCTATAACACCAGGAAGTTTGGCATTTAAAATTTCCTTGATTGTTCGATCAATAGATAGCTCTTCCATCTCTTTTATTGCTTTAATCCGAGCATTTTCTTTTATATATTCTGCATGTAGTTCATCTAATCTATTTTGAAGATTTTTCTTTTTTTCTTCTATTTCATTTATTCTCCTTTTAGAGAACTCAATTTCTACTTTTATATTTTCTAATTCTAAATATAACGGTTTTGTATCGATTTCTTCTATTGATTCAAGTTCCTCTTTTAGTTTTTTTATCGTTTCAGTGTTTTTTTCAATTTCAAAGTTCTTTCTATTTAATATATTATCCAATTCGTTTAATTTCTTTTTTAATTTATATAACTCATTTTGATTTTTTGATATTTCATCGGTAAGTTCCATCTCCATCTTTTTTAAGTGTTTTATTATATTTTCACTTTCATTTATAGTATTTTTAAGTCGTTCTCTTTCATAATTTAAATTTTTTATTCTTTCTTCAAGTTCTTTTATTTCTTCTTCTTTTTTAATGATTGAGTCCCTATTTTCTATAATTTTCTGTTTAGTTTCTTCAATTTCCCTTTTTTTATTTTCTATTTCACTTTCAACCTTCATTATCTCATTTTTAGATGAATCCAATATTTTTTTATCATTTTCTATTTCAATCTCTAACTCTTTTATTGATTTGTGAAGTTCTAAAACCTCTTCATTGCCTTTTTCATTTAACTCATTTATTATATCCTTCAATCTATTTTTTAAGGAATTTATTTCAGTGTCAAGTGATTTAACTTTATCTAAGAACTCGGATTTTAATTCTTCCAAATTTTTTATATCTTCTTTTAAGTTATCAAGTATGTTTGTTAGATAGTCGACTTTTTTTAATAGAAGAGCATATTTTGCAGATTTTAGCTCACTATTTAGGGTTAGATATAATTCTGCATCTTCTTTTTCTTTTTGAAGTTTTTTTAGATTATTTTCTACTTCACTTATTCTTATATCGATCATCTCAATTAACTCTCTCGCTTTTTTAAGTTCTTCTTCTGCTTTTTTCTTTTTTTCGTCAAATTCAGCAATTCCACTAATTTCATCAATTATTTTCCTCCTTTCTATTGGGGATACGTTGATTATTCTTAAAAGGTCTCCCTGGGAGATCACATTATTTCCTAAAAGTCCTAATTTTCTAAATAAATCTATAACTTCCTGCTTAGACATTTTTCTTCGTTTTTCTTTATCGTTGTCTTTCCAAATTAAATAATAGCTACTTTCCCCACTTTTTTTTATTTTTCTTAATATTCCCACTCGATCTGCATTTATGTTAAATGTTTTAAATACATCACTTTCATTTGAAAAGTAAATACAGACCTCTGCAAAATCTGCACGTTTTCCGTTGTGGTATGTAATTAGTCCACTAAATTTATTTGCCCTTAGCTTTTTTGCAGACGTTTTTCCGAGAACAAATAGGATCGCATCTACTATGTTTGATTTTCCGCTTCCATTTGGTCCAACGATCGCTGTAAATCCTTTAGGAATATCAAGAGATAGTTTTTTAAAAGATTTAAAATTTCTTAATTCGATTTTTTCTAAGGTAGTCATGCTGATCACCAAAAACTGGGACTTAGTGGTTTATCGTGCTTATTCAAATTTTTAATTTTTATTTTATTTTATTTTCGATTGTGTAATGACGTTTGCATAATGATCTGTTTTTGTCAGTTAGGATATTAACTTAAATTTACATATTACAACTTCAGAATTTATAAATTTAACGGATAAAAATAGATCATATTGCTATTAAACATTAACTAATAAAAATATAACTATAAAAAATAAATTAAAAAATTTATCTTTGAGTAGTTCTAACATCCGCATATAAATTCTTTCTCAAAATCAAAAATAATCTCTTTATTTTCTCCATCCGTAAGATAAAGTTTTCTCTCAGCAATAACATCTCCACAGATCTCAGCAGTCATTTTAACGTCTTCAAAAATATCTTTTATTTCTTTAAAATTCTCCTCTTTTGCAGTTAACACATATCCACTTCCCGGATAAACTTTAAGCCAGTGAATTAAATCAATCTCCTCAGGTTTTGGAATTTTTGTTATATCAACAACTCCTCCTTTTCTTGAAACTTCCAATAGCATCCCTAACGTTCCAATAGAGCCCGGATTGCTTATATCTTTACATGAATTAGCTAACTTATTCTCTGCAATTTGAACTAATGCATCCATCTGGGCTTTAACCAATTTTTTTGACTTCATCGTTGTTGTGTCCCAATTTAATGGAAATGATTTATAAATTTGGCCAACTAAGTCATATGCAAATATAATTTTATCTCCAATTTTTGCGTTATCGCTCCTCAGTATACAATCCTTTTTAGCAATTCCAGTTATTGAGACATCTAAAACATTACATATCGCATCTGGATGTGTGTGCCCCCCAACCATTGGCACTCCAAATTTTTTTACTCCATCCTTAACTCCTTTTAAAACTTCTCTACAAATATCTTTGTCCTTTATACTTATTATATTAGTCATTCCAATACACTTTCCACCCATTGCTGCAATATCTTTACAGTTAACTAAGACAGAGCAATATCCTGCCCACCAAGGATCTGCTTCTAAAAGTTTTCCCCATATTCCGTCAGCTGCCAATAGTATCGCTTTATCTCCATCTATTCCTATAACAGCAGCATCATCTCCAAAATCTACAATAATATCAAAATCATAGTCGTCATCTTCAAATTTAAATGTCTCAACAACATCTTTTATTGCTATTTTCCTTAGAATTCCTTCAAAATTTTTTATTTCGTTGATAATGTTTTTTAAATCCATAAGATCCCCTTTCTCTTTTTGGTAATATTATTTATCTAATTTTTAATACCATACTTTTTAAAGATTTCTATAAAGTATGAAAATAAGGAGACGTGGTAAATATATCGATACAATAAAATATTATTTAATAGAGATATTATTAAAATATTATTGGATATGGAAGACAAAGGATAGATCGGTAGAACTTTGATGGGTTTTATAGATAATTTGTCATTTCCTTACTCTTTGTATTTTTTATACGACTCTTTGAGCATCTCTATTACCGGCAATTTCTCTCCAGCTAAAAAGTCCAATGTTGCTCCTCCTCCAGTGCTTACGTGATCTATTTGACTTGCAAGTTCAAACAACTCTGCAGCTGCGGAAAGGTGTCCTCCTCCAATCACAGAAAATCCATTAGAAACTGCAATCGCTTTTAATAACTCTTCGGTTCCTTTTGCAAACGCTTCTTTTTCAAATACTCCTGCGGGGCCATTGGCAACAATGGTTTTTGCATTTTTAATTATCTCTTGATAGTGCTTTATGGTTTTTTCTCCAATATCATTTATTAATCCACTTACTTTTTTATCCTTGCTTAGATCTTCTTCAACTCTCTCATCGTTTACATTTATAGCCACATCAATAGGAACCTCTATTTTCTCTCCAAATTTATCTAATAACTTTTTTGCAATGTCTATTTGATCTATTAACCCAAGATTTTCTATAATTTTTAAATTTACTCCTAAATCATATCCCATTGCTATAAGAAAAATATTTGCAACGATTCCAGAAGTTAGGATCTTATCGGCAGTTCCGTTCTCTAACACGTTTTTCATGACTCTTATTGAGTCATCTGCCTTGGCTCCTCCTAAAACATAAACACATGGCTTTTCTGGATTTTCCAACACCTTAGATAAAACACTAACTTCTTTTTCCATTAATCTTCCGGCGATCATTGGCATATAGTATGAAAAACCAACTAATGACGGTTGAGCCCTATGTGCTGCTGCAAAGGCATCATTAACAAAATAATCGAAAAGAGGAGACAATCTTTTAATTAAATTTGTCTCTGCCTGTTTTTTTGGAGTTATATTTTCCCATTTTTTCCATTCGCTTAAAACTTCTTCAGAGTAAAATCTAATATTTTCTAACAACACCACATCCCCATTTTTCATATTAACTATGGCCTCTCTCGCAGTAGACCCAATAACTTCATCTACATAGTTAACATCCTTTCCAATGACCTTCGATAGAACCTTTGCATGATTTTTTAATGTCGTAAAATCCTTTTTTCCTGGCCTACTTTGATGAGCCAAAATAACGACCTTAGCTCCTTTATTGATAAGTTCAATTATTGTATTCTTTATCTCTCTTATTCTCTTGTCATCCAATATCTCCTCTGTATTCGGATCTATCGGACAATTTATATCAACTCTAAGAACTACCCTCTTATCTTCAAAATTAAAATCATCAAGTGTTAAAAACATAGCCATCCCTCTTATTTTAATTATTGTTAAAATTTTTTACTCATTATTTTAAGATTATTTTAAAATATTCCTACAGGAAGTGTTATTGTAATTATTTCCTTCTATTTGTTCGTTCTTAATTTGGAGATATGATGTTATAAAGAAATTTTAGCAGTTAGGTATTTTTTCTTAATGTCTTTACTGTTTTTATTTTTTAAAGTTTTTGCAGAAAAAATAAATATACCTTGTTATAAAGAAATCTTAAATAATGTTTAAATTATCTTTATTAACAATTGATACTGCTGTGGTATTATGGCCCCAATCTTCTATAGATATTTTAACAGTTCAGTTAAATATGCAGTTCATTTTGATATAATCGATAATCATATCTTTGACTCTGAAAATAATAAAATTGTCTTAAAAAAACCCCCAAAAAATGTTATAGTTGCAGATGCGATGTTTATAGATACTGCCTATTTGTTGAATATAAAGAAAATGATTAAAAGTGTTAAAGGGGTTTTTTGGGCAGATGTTGTTTTAAAAAATTATCCAATCTATGAAAAATATAAAGATGGAGAAATATCAAATGTTGGGGGAGATGGAATTACTAACTACGAAAAAATCTTGGAGATAAATCCAGAACTTGTTATTCTTATCGATTGGAACATATTTAATCCACTCTCCAAATGGTTAAGAAATAAAAATATAGGTTATGTAAAAACTGGAAACTACAAAGAACCGAATTTTCTTGGAAAAATTGAATGGATAAAATTCTACGCATCAATATTTGGTAAGTTTAAAAAAGCAGAAAAGATATTTAACAAGATAGTAGAAGAAAAAAAGAAAATACTTACATCCCTTAATAGGGTTAGATACAAACCAGTTGTAGCGTTTTTCGGTTATCATAAAAATAGAGCATACGTATATGGAAAAGACCACTATATACCTCACTTAATAAACGATCTAAAAGGAAATTATTTATTTGAAAATGTGGAAGGAATCTGCTATCAACCAATAGACAGAAAAGAATTTATAAATAAAGCCAAATATGCTGATGTTTGTATACTTGATAGTATGGGAGAGGATGTAGATACTGAAAAACTATTAAAAGAAAATCCTGAATTTTTAAAATTCAAAGCATACAAGACAGGACATTTTTATATAACTTCAAGTGATTACCTAAAACATGAAACTTTAAATTCAATAAAGATTTTAGAAGAATACGCAAAGATTTTGCATCCAAAAATCTATGAAACTGACGACTTAAAACACTTTGTCCAACTTCTATAACAACAAAAAATAATAAAATAATAAATAAAATGAAAAATTAATAAAATTAAATAAAATTAAAATAATCCAGATAGGAGAAGGGATGAATATGATAATAAGGCCAAGAAGATTAAGAAAAAATAAAAAAATTAGGGACTTAGTTAGAGAAACAACTTTAACAAAAAATGACCTAATTATGCCGATTTTTGTAGACGAAAATTTAAAAGGGAATGAGAAGAAGGAAATTAAATCAATGCCTAATCAATATAGGTTCAGTGTGGAAAGGGCAATAGAAGAGGCAAAAGAGATAGCTGATTTAAAAATCCCTGCTATAATATTATTTGGTATTCCAAAGCATAAAGATGAAATAGCAAGCTCTGCCTATGACAAAAATGGAGTTGTTCAAAGAACCATAAGGGGAATTAAAGAGGAATTGGGAGATGAGCTTTTAGTTATTGCTGATTGTTGTTTATGCGAATACACAAGCCATGGACACTGCGGAATAGTTAAAGATGGAAAGATCTTGAACGATGCCACTCTCCCAATATTGGCAAAGATCGCTTTATCTTATGCAGAAGCAGGGGTTGATATTGTAGCTCCCTCAGATATGATGGACGGAAGAGTTAAAGCAATAAGAGAAGTTTTGGAAGAAAACGGCTATGATGATGTTGCTATAATGAGTTATTCAGCCAAATATGCATCATCTTTTTATGGACCGTTTAGGGAAGCGGCTGAAAGTGCTCCAAAGTTTGGAGATAGGAGAAGTTATCAAATGGATATAGGCAATGCAAGGGAGGCAATGAAAGAGATCGCCTTAGATATAGAAGAAGGAGCTGATCTAATTTTAGTTAAGCCGGCTCTGCCCTATTTAGATATTATAAGGATGGCTAAGGATAGATTTGATGTGCCTATTGGTGGCTACTGCGTTAGCGGAGAGTATGCAATGGTTGAAGCAGCAGCAAGAAATGGATGGTTAGATAGGGAGAGGGTTATTTATGAAGTATTAATGTGTATAAAAAGAGCTGGGGCTGATTTTATTATAACATATTGGGCTAAGGAAGTTGCCAAAAAACTATAAAAACTTACAAAATAAAAAATTAAAAAATAAAAGCTAAGGGAGGCATATGAATATCTTAAAAAATTTTTCAGTTCCCAATTTATGTGATGCAGGGGCTAAGCCGTTAAACGGGATAAAACCTATTTTAGAAAATCAGAAAATTGTTTTTGGAGAAGTGATAACTGTAAAAACAAATTATAACGATTGGGGAACTTTAATTAAAGCAATAAGCTTTGCTAAAAATAAAATTATTGTTGCAGAGATCGTTGGAGACAGAAAATATGAAACAGCAGTTTGGGGCGGCTTAGCATCGTTAAATGCGAAAATTAAAGGTGTTAAGGGGGTTGTTATAGATGGATGTGTCCGAGATCTGGAAGATATTAAGCATATAAAATTTCCCGTCTTTGCGAGAAATTCCTGCCCAAATGCAGGGAAACCTTTAAATCTTGGAGAAATAAATGTGCCACTAACAATTAATAACATTAAAATTAACCCCGGAGATGTGGTAGTAGGGGACTGTAATGGTGTTGCTATAATCAAAAAAGAAACATTAGAAGATGTAATTGAAAACGCTAAACAAGTTAAGCATAAAGAACAGGTTATTCGGGAGAGATTATTAAGATGCTATGATTTAAGAGATATTTTGGATTTGAAATGACAAAATAACAATGAACTAATCAAACGTAATTAATAATTAAATAATTTAAAAATTAAACAAAAATTAAAAAAGATATAAAATTAAATAATTAAATGTTAATAATTAAATAAATAAGGTGATAAGTGTTGAAAGTTCCGCGTCGTCTAAAACCGATCTTAAACAGGATAAACGGAGAAGCAGAGACGAGATACATCGTTAGAGGATTGATTGATGGCTCATTATCCGCCCTTGGAGTTGTTATTGGAGCAAGTGGTTCAGCAGATGCGTCAGTTATAATTGCGGCAGGGCTTGGAGGAGGGATAGCTAACGGTTTATCCAATATTCTTGGAGCTTTTACTGCTGAGAAGGCCTCATTAGAAAGAGAAAGAATACAAAAAGAAAAAAGTTTACTAAAAAAGAGCGGATATTTAAAAAAATCTATAATATATCAAAAAGCAATAAGAGAGACAATGATCTGCGGTCTTATTGATGGAATATCCACCACGATAGGATCAGCCCTTCCAGTTGTGCCATTTTTTATATTTGATATAAAAACTGCTCTTTATGTTGCAATAGGCATAACTATAACGATACTTTTTATTTTAGGAGTATTTATTGGAAAGATCTCAAGAGAAAATGTAATAATATCTGGAATAAAAATGGTTGTAGGGGCATTAGTTGTTGCAATGCTCTGTTTTTTAATAGAGGGAATCTTTTAGACGTGAAATTATGAAATCCAGAGAACTTCTTAAAAAATTAAAAAAGGAGTTAGAAAATTTCAGCATTTATGATATAATGATGGTAAGGAGCTTTATAGAAAAAGATGCCAAATATCTTCCCCCACAATATAGAGAACACTATGTAAATTCCATGATGAGATATTTAATTGAAACATTCCATGAAATTAAGAAAAAAAAGTGTGAAGATATTAAGGATGAAGAGATAGACGAAGAAAAATTAAAGAAAATGTTGGAAAGAATAGAGCGATTCAAAAAATATAACACACCAGAAGAAGAAAAATTTATAAAACTATCAAAGATATTATGCCCATATTTAGCATTTATCGCAAAAAAACCACTACACCCAACTTACTTAACCTTCCCAGGAAATGTAAGGATAGTTAAAAAAGGAAACACCTACTATTGTCCAGTAAAGAATAAACAAATCAATGAATACTCTCTCTGCGAGTTCTGCGTTTGCAGAAGTTTTGAGGAACTGAAAAGCAGTAAAAATTAAATAAAAAATAATAAAAAATAAAAAATAAGTTTATTTACAGCTTTCATTTTCGTTTTCTTTCTTTTTTAAAAAGTTTATCGCCTCTTCTCTACTAACCTCTACCCAAATTCCCGACATTTCAATATAGATCTTCCTACCCTCTGGTAGTGATTTTAGAAAATTTATTATCTCATGAATATCTTTATTCGGACTTCTCTTCATTTTCCTCCTCTTCTACATTTTCTTCAGATGTTTGTTGAGTTTCTGCAATCAGATCTTCTATTTTTGCATACAACTCAGCAATTGCCTGCTCTAACACTAATCTAAATGCCAATAATTTCTTTATTTCATCTTCTATGTATTTTAATGCTTCTTCATAGTCCAATTCGGCGGAAATATTTTGCCCAACTGAAACTACAACCTTATCCATCTTTTCAACTTTCATCTCCACCTGTGCAATACTTCCAACAGGAACTAAGACAGTTTTTCCTTCCCCTAATGTCTTTAAACCTTTTAAAGTAGCCAATGACTGCCTTAAAGTTGCGATAGTCGCATCTAATTTACCTATCTCTGCTCTTAAACCTTCAATTTGAGCTATATATGCTCTAACTGCCTCATTTATATCTAAAACTTCGTTTGCCATAATCTCCCCCTCCTTTATTCAATTTATATCTTAACTTCTTTATAAAGTTTATTCATAAATATTATATTTTACTTCCTAATTAATGTATTAGTTAGAAGTTCTATAAAAAGTTTGTGGTTTTGTGTGTTGCTATGGCACAAAATTGCACATAAGTAAACAATAGAACAATATAGTGAAATAATAAAAAATATAACTAAAAAATACAATAAATATAATAAAAATAGAAAAACTAAAACTTAAACTATCTTCGAGATAATCCTAATAATATCTCCATCAGATATAATTCCAACCAACTTATTGTTTTCATCAACTACTGGAAGTTGATTAATAATCTCCTTTTTATCTTCTAAATTCATTTTTTTTATTGCCTCTAAAAGGTTGGCTGACTCTTTTATTGTTATCACATTTTTTGTCATCACATCCCCAACCTTGGTTTCTAAGGTGTATTTATCTTTTATTAAATTATATCCAATATCAGTGGTAGTGATTATTCCCACAACCTCGTTTTTTTCATTAACTACCGGTAGAGAGCTAATTTTATATTTTAACATTTTTTCGAACGCCTCTACAACACCCTCCTCACTATCAACTGTTATCACATTTTTTGTCATCACATCTCTAACCTTTATATTGCTAAGGAAATCGATCATTCTAACACCTTCCAAAATGAAGAGAAATTATTTTTAATTAAAAATAAAAATAATGTGATATAAAAATACCAAGTATTTGGCTAAAAATAGAAAACTTTATAAAGAGATTTATTAATAAAAAACTACAAAAAATACTCAAAAATTATGATTAAGAATATTAAAAGTAATAAAATGGATAAAGATAAATAATAAAATAACAAAAACATAAATAAAAATAAACGATTTGCGGTGAAATTATGAAAAAAACCAAGGTTATCGTATTGGCTGAAAATGCTTTAACAACACCGGGAAGATTGGTTAGGTATATAAATTCATTAAACCAGCCAGTTCTTGTAAAAGAAACGTGTTTTGGGGCTTATATTGAAGGAGAGGAGGACTTGGTCGATACCTTAGCTCAAAAAATTAGAAATTTTGAAAGAAACAGAATATTTTGCAAAGATAGAGGTTATGCAATCTGGGACAAAAGGAGATGTAGGGCATTCAGAGGAGGGGGGCCAAGAGAGGGTTTTCATCAATTAGAGGCAGAGCAGAGAGTGTTAGATAAAGTTGGATTGGCATTAGACAATATAGATAAAAATGGCATAATGCCAATAGATCAGTTAAGGGCTAAGGAAGAAGAGTTAATAAAAAGAGAAAGTAAAATTCCAGTCGAAGAATTTAAAAAAATAATAGATAAGGTATTAGGGAGCAAAAATGAAGCATAAATATAGGAAAGGAAGTTCATTTGAGCGGGAATTAAAAAAACTCTTAGAAGAGGAAGGATTTGCAGTAGTTAGAAGTGCGGGAAGTAAAGGGGTAGATATAATTGCTGGGAAAGATGGCAAGATACTAATATTCGAATGTAAGTCATCTTCAAAATCAAAATTTTATATAAATCGAGAAGATATTGAAAAACTCATAACATTCTCCAAAGTATTTGGAGGAACTCCTTATTTAGCCGTGAAATTTGATGGAGAAGTTTTATTTGTAGATCCAAACTTACTATCAACAAGAGGAAAACACTATCCAATAAGCAAGGAGATCAGGTTAATTTCTTTAAGTTTTTATGAAGTTGTTGGAAAAGGAAGGCAGTTAAGGATAGAAGAGATATTAGAAGATGAGAAAAGATAAAACGATAAATAAAACGATATATAAAATAAATGATAGAAGATATAAAAATAAAATGGAGACATAAATGCTATACTCTGCTACTTGGGTTAAATTTCTGCTTCTTATGGTTTAAATTTAAATTTTCAATAATAATTTTTGAAATTATCATACTAAGTAGAGCTATTTTTTTAGGTTTTACTACAACAGAGATGTGCTTATCATTTTTATGAAATCCAACAAGCACTGATGCGACTCTACTCTCATCAGCAGGCAACACACCGATAGAAACTCTCCCATCCACACCAAAGACAGTTCCCACATCGTAGATCTCACTAATCTTTATTCCATCTTTTTTAAAATCCTTGTTTATTTTTTCAGCAATTATTGCACTTTGTTCCATAAGTATTTTCAACAGTGCCGCTGATTCGAAATTCAATCTAACATCTTCTTCAATATCTTTACACTTCATTTTTAAAATTACAAGTTTTTCGTTAAACTCCACACCCAACTTTTTATATGGCAGGTTCACTACATACACAACTCTCACCAAAAACAATTAAAATTCGTGTCTGTAAAGAGTATTTTTGTTATGTAGGGTATATAAAAGATACGGTTTTAGTATCTGCTGATCTTAACCCCATTTTCTAACTCTCTTTAACACCACTCTTTCTCCCCCCTCCACTTCATCCTCAAAATCCACCACCAAATAACCCTTAGTTCCAAAAGTTCCTTTTATAACTCCCCAAATATCCTTCTCTGGAACATAAACTTTTTCTCCAATAAGTTTCTCTCCTGATATTTTTGATGTGGCAAGACCCTCTATGTATATCCTATCTTTCTTTTTAACAACTTTTCCTTCCTTAATTACGATCTTTTTAAGCTCTAATTCTTTAAAATCAACTATTCTTCCGAAACCGCAAATTCTCAAAGTTGTTGGGGGCAGATCCAATCTCATAATCAAAATTTTATCCCCCTCTTCAACCACCACTCTCTCATCTAATTTAAATATACAGTAGCATGACATTCCTTTTTTAACCTCATTTAACACAACAGGTTCTTCTTTATCATTTATTTTTTCCAGTTTGTATGGTATTATGGTTGCAGGAACCGTTAAAAGCCCAACATTTACGTGAACTTTCATCTTAGGGGTTAGATCATATTTAAAAAGATCTAAGATCTTTATTTCTGCAACAAACGTATCTACCACTTTTAATTTCGTATCTTCTGATGTTAAAATACACCCTCTAAATAAACTCTCTGGCTCTACACCAATTAACGATATTCCCACCCTATCTCCCGCATATGCCCTCTCCACATCCTGTTTAAAGCACTGTATACTTTTAACTTTAACTTCTTGATTTATTGGTAAAATTTTTAGTAGATCTCCAACTTTCACTGTTCCTTTATGGATTGTTCCAGTGATGACTGTTCCAACACCTTTTATTTTGAATGCATGATCTATTGGCATTTTCAAATAACTATCGATCTCCCTTTTTATATCAATGGCATCTAATAACTGTTTAAGTTCTTTTTTCAAATTATCGATACCTTCTCCTGTTTTTGCTGAAATTTTTACAATTTTAGAGTTTTTTAAATGTAAAGTTGAATTTAATATTTGTTTCATAATTTCTTCTGTTCTTTTTGTCTCCTCATTACTTGCAATGTCTATCTTATTTAAAACCACTATTGTAGGAATTTTTAATAGATCTAACACCAAAAGATGTTCTCCTGTTTGTGTTTTTGGCCCTTCTTTCGCATCTACAACAAGTAAGGCAACATCTATAATGTTTCCTGCCCCAATTGCTGTTCTTATTAATTCAGAATGTCCGGGGGCATCAACCAATGTAATTCGATAGTTACCAAGAACAAACGAAGAAAAACCTAAATCAATAGTTATTCCTCTTTTTTTTGACTCTTTTGGTTTATCTAATGCAGATGTTGAAATTATTTCCGTTAATTGTTTTGCTAATTCAGTTTTTCCATGATCTATATGTCCAAACAACCCAACATTTACGTTCTTCATCCTCCCACCGTTTACTTGGCTTTTTTCTTCATTTTCTCTCTTCTAACTAAAAACCATCTTTTTGGATGTTTTATTCCTAAAAATTTTATTTTAGCTTTTCTTATAGTTCCAGAAACACCGAGACATATAATATTTATCGGTTTCTCCTTGAATTTATTTACAAGAATTAAGGATGTTTTAACATAATCAACATTATCCCTCTGACATCTCAAAATCCCATATGGAAAGTCATAATAAACGAGCCACGGATTTGCTTTTGATGTTCCCCAAGCTCCATAATAATCTAAAACAGCCATTCTTATCAAGTTTACAAGTTCTCCTTCTTTTATTTCTTCATCGTAAATTATTTTAAAAGCAATATATCTTTTTTTCTCCCGTAAAGTTGGAGGTAGAGTTTTAAGCATAATATATCACCATCAACCAATTTTGCCATTTGTAAATTGTGCTTAATATGTGCAAATATATAGACATGTTCTTTCTAAAACCGACAATTTTTAAATATGTTATCCTCAATTATAAAAACTATACCAAATACTGCAATAAAAATATTAAAAAAAGAAAAATTACAAAAGATAAATGGGATAAAATGCTAAAAGATTATGCATTAAAAGTTCTAAAAAAGTCATTGGAGTATGATGTCGGATTTGGAGATCTAACAACTGAATCCATAATTCCAAATAATACAATTGTGGAGGGGTTTATTGAAGCAAAAGAGACATGTATAGTTTGTGGAATAGATTTTATCGTTGAGTTTTTTGAAAATTATGGAGTAAAGTGTGAAAAGCTTGTTGAAGATGGGGACGAAGCATTTGGAAAAATATTAAAAATTAAAGGAGATGCAAAAACAATACTAATCCTTGAAAGAACTGCCTTAAATTTAATAATGCACCTCTCAGGAATCGCTACAACAACCAATAGGATAGTAAAAAAGGTTAAAGAAGTTAATAAAAATGTTAAAATAGCATGCACAAGAAAGACACTTCCAATGCTTTCTCCACTGCAAAAGTATGCAGTAGTTATTGGGGGAGGAGATCCACACAGATTTAGGTTAGATGACTGTATTCTAATTAAAGATAACCACATATCGGTAGTAGGATTAAAAGAAGCAATAAAAAAAGCGAGAGAAAATGTTAGTTTTACAAAAAAGATCGAAGTAGAGGTTAGCAACTTTAAAGAACTTAGAGAGGCACTTGAGGAAAAGGTAGATATCATCATGCTCGACAACTTTAAACCAGACGAGATAAAAAAAGCATTAGAAATAATTAATGAATTTGAAATAAAAAATAAATTTAGACCTATAATCGAGGTTAGTGGAGGAATAACCGAAGAAAATATTTTAAATTATGCAGTTAACAATGTGGATGTTATTTCTCTTGGATCTCTAACTCATTCTGTAAGGAGCGTGGATATGAGCTTAACATTAGAAACATCTAAAAATAAAAAATAAAATTGAAAATTTAAAAATAATAAAAAATAAAAAAATATAAAGAAATATAAATGGCAGAATAAAACAAAATAAAACAAAAGAATAAAAATAAGCTAATAAATAGTTATAAAATAATTTAAAACCAACACAGAGAGTTTAAAGGGAATTGTTATGAGTGTAGTTATCATATTACTACTTCTAATTGTTTCTGTTGGTATTGCAGGAGCGTATTGTATTTTAATGAAGGAAAAGTCCAAAAGTGTAAGTATTTACGAAAAATGCCAGCAAGAAAAAATAGAAAGTGAGATTAAAATGTTAAAGTCCCTAAATAAAAGTGTATCGTCAAAAACATCCGAAGATGTTATAAACAATATAATGAAAAGTGAAAACACTATTTTAAAGAACGCGTTAAATGATGATAACATTTCTGATGAAGATCCACTAAGAAAAATAAAAAACACTAAAAACCGAAGAAAATAAAAATCATAAAATAAGAAAATAATAAAGAATAAAATAAAAAATATGAATAAAAAATTATAACTAAATATAAAACAGTAAGCGAATTAAAATTTACCTTCCAAATATGCCACATAACTCCTCCTCACTTACCCTCGGATTAAGCATCTACTTATCTTCCAAATGCTCTATCGATAATTATATCAACAATCCTATCATCTGCTCCAATAGGTTCCCTATATACAATTTCAACGTCCTCAGGAATCTCCAACTTTTCAAAATCGTGGTGATGATGATGGTGATGATGATGGTGGTGGTGATCATCTTCATGAGTATCTTCAATTAATCCGAGCATCTTTGGAATATCCCTTGTTGTGTGGATACCATGAGCCAAAAACACTGGAACAACAATTATCTTCTTAGCTCCCTGATCTATTGCCTTTTTAACGGCCTCAGGAATCGTTGGTTCGTTAAATTCCATCATTCCAATCTCCACAATAGGGAATAAATTTTTCTCTTTTATTTTTTCAGCCAAGTTTACCAGTAGTTCTTTGCTGTATGGTAATCTACTACCATGTCCTACCAAAACCAGTGCCTCCATAAACTCACCATTTTTATAGTGTATTATTTTATGATGTATGGTTCATACCAACTATTATATATAGTTTTTCATAAGTAGTGTCTTAGTATTACAACATATACTCTTTAATCAGGGACATTTATATAACAACAGTTTTACCTTTGAGAATTAAAGTTTAAAGCTTTATAATTTTTACGATTAATTTTTAAAATGACTAACTTGGAGGACGAGAACTTGGATTTGGGAGGAGTTCTGCAACTTATTGGAGTCATAACGATTGTATTGCTTACTCTTGCCTTTCTATCTTTCTTATTAATCTTAATTATTGGATTTATATTATTAAAGAAAAATAAATTAATATTTCCAAATTTAGCTCTGTTTTTAATGGATAACCTTTATTCAGTCCTACTTAAAATTTTTCTATTAGTTGGGACAGAAGATACATTTTATAGGGTTGGAATTGAATTTTATAATAAATATTACGAAGATAAATTTAAAAAAGCAAAAAAAAGAGTTTTAGTTCTTCCCCACTGCCTTAGAGATGTGAAATGTCCAGCAAAATTAACTCCTAAAGGTGTAGAGTGTGTATTTTGCAATAGATGTGGTGTTGGAGAGATCTTAAAAGTTGCTGAAAGTAGGGGCTACAAAGTTTATATAATTCCCGGATCTACATTTTTAAAAAGAATATTAAAAGAAGAAATGCCAGAAGCAGTTTTTGGTGTTGCATGCAATAGAGATCTGTTTTATGGAATGAACTCCCTATCAAGGAAGGGAATTCCCTCACAAGGACAACCTCTTTTAAGAGATGGATGTATAAACACTATTGTAGATATGGAAGAGTTAATATCAAGATTAAAATCCTTATGACGTTAAAATCTTAGAAAGGTTTAGATCACATAAACCTATTTATATTTGGAAACCACAATAGAGAGTAAGACGATTATGAACGTATTATACGTTAGCCAATTTTCAAAAATTTAAAACTTTAAAGGTGATCTTAGTATGTTAACAAAAATTAAAAATTCTATAAACTCATTAAGAGGAATTACTGAAAAAAAATTAGAAAAAAAAGATGGAACAAAATATATAATGTTTGGAGGTAAGGGAGGAGTTGGAAAAACAACGATGAGTGCTGCCACTGGAGTTTATTTGGCTCAAAAAGGTTTAAAAGTTGTAATTGTTTCAACAGACCCTGCCCACTCCTTGAGAGATATATTTGAACAAGAGTTTGGACATGAACCAACAAAAGTTAAGGGCTTTGATAATCTGTATGTTGTGGAAATAGATCCACAGAAGGCAATGGAAGAGTATAAAGAAAAATTAAAAGCACAGATGGATGAAAATCCATTCTTAGGAGAAATGTTAGAGGATCAGTTGGAGATGGCCTCTTTATCTCCAGGAACTGATGAAAGTGCTGCTTTTGATGTATTTTTAAAGTATATGGATAGTAATGAATTTGATGTTGTTATATTTGATACAGCCCCAACAGGACATACATTAAGATTTTTAGGTATGCCTGAGGTTATGGACAAGTATATGACAAAGATGATCAAATTAAGAAAGCAGATGAGTGGATTTATGAAGATGATGAAGAGATTTCTACCATTTGGAGGGAAGGATGAGGATATTGACTATGATAAAATGTTAGAAGAATTAGAGAAGATGAAAGAGAGAATCGTTAGAGCGAGAAACATCTTATCAGATCCAGAGAGGACCGCATTTAGATTGGTCGTTATTCCAGAGGAGATGAGTATTTTGGAAAGTGAGAGGGCAATGAAAGCTCTTCAAAAGTATGGAATTCCAATTGATGCGGTTATTGTAAACCAACTCATTCCTGAGGATGTGCAGTGTGATTTTTGTAGAGCAAGAAGAGAACTACAATTAAAAAGATTAGAAATGATTAAAGAGAAATTCGGAGATAAAGTTATTGCATATGTTCCTCTTTTAAGAACAGAAGCAAAGGGTATTGAGACGTTAAAAGAAATTGCAAAAATACTGTATGGAGAAGAAAAAACCGATGAAAGTGAAAAAGAAGAAATTAATGAAGAAGGAAAAACAGAAAAAGAAGTGAAAGAAGTTAAAGTTAACACCTAAACCATAATCTAAGAAACTATTCGGATTTAAACATTAATTTCTCTCTATTTTTTATTTTTTTTAATGTTATTTTTAATCTTTAATTTTTCAACTGAGAAGTAAATTTATTCCTTCCATAACTGCATCAACAGATGCTCTTATTATATCTGCATCTGCTTTTTTAACCTCTACAATATCCATTCCCTTTCTTAACTTTACCCTTACCTCAATTAAAGCATCTGTTCCTCCTCCAATTGCCTCTACCCTATATTCCTCCAATTTAACATCTGCAACACCACTTATTGCCTTTCTCACTGCATTTATTGCTGCATCGACAGGCCCAACTCCATAGGCAGTTTCTATTAACGTTATATCCTCTCCTTTATAGTGAAGCTTAACAGAAGCAATCGGCGTGATCTTGTTTCCAGAAACCACCGTTAACTCATCTAATTTTATCTTTTCCTCTATTTCTTTACCTAAAACCTCCCTAATTATTGCCAGGAGATCTGCATCTGAAATATATTTCCCAAGATCTCCAAACTCTTTTATTTTTTCATATATCTTGTTTAACTGGTCTTCATTAACATCTATGCCCATAAGATCGAGTTTGTATTTTAATGCCTTTCTTCCAGAATGCTTTCCTAATATTATCCTTCTCCTATTTCCAACCATTTCAGGTTTTATTGGCTCATATGTCTCTGTGTTTTTTATTAAGCCATCAACGTGTATTCCTGCCTCGTGGGCAAATGCATTATCCCCAACGATCGCTTTGTTTGGAGGCACAGGAAGTTTCATCAATCTTGAAACCAATCTCGAAACTTCATATAACTTTTCCATTTTTACGTTGGTTTTGTAGTTGTAAAGTATCGTAAGTGCACTTACAACCTCTTCCAAAGAGGCGTTTCCTGCTCTTTCTCCAACGCCATTGATCGTTACGTGGCATTGAACCGCTCCTCCTAAAACCGCTGAGCATGTATTGGCTGTGGCCATTCCAAAATCGTTATGACAGTGAACTGAGACAGGCAGATCTACATTTTCACTTATTTTTTTAAACAGTTCTTGACTTCTTTGAGGAGTTAAGATTCCAACAGTATCACATACACAAACCCTATCTGCCCCTACCTTTTTTCCTTCGTTAAACAATTTTATTAAAAAGTCAACATCACTCCTCGTTGCATCCTCAGCAGATAATTCCACTATCAACCCATGATCTTTCGCATATTCAACTGCCTTCAAAGCTGTCTCTAAAACCTCATCTTCTGTTTTTCTAAGTTTATACTTTATATGTATAGGAGATGTTGGCACTACAAGATGGACGCTATCTACATCACACTCAACAGCTGCGTCAATATCAATCGGCAAAGCTCTCACGAATGAGCATATCTCCGCATTTAAACCTTCTTTTGTTATCAGCTTTATTCCTTCTCTTTCCCCTTTGGATGTTATTGCAGAACCTGCTTCTATCACATCAACTCCTAACTCATCCAATTTTTTTGCGATTTCCAGTTTATCACTTGGAGTTAGAGAAACACCAGGAGTTTGTTCTCCATCTCTCAAAGTAGTGTCAAATATTCTAACTTTCATAATGATCCCTCTTGTTAATTTTAAACTTTAAAGAATTGAGGTAAATCTGCAAAAATTGAGTTATTTAAAAAATAAAAATAAAATTTGATTACCAGATAAGTTTTATTAGAATACAATATTTGGTAGTTATTTCACAATTCACAATATAAAAACTCTTTGGATACTGTTAATTTTACTATTTTTATTTTTAAGTTTAACGATTATTGTGCTCAAATTTTTAGCAGGATAGTAAAAACAAAACACATACTATAAAATACTCAAATATAAAAATCTACTACTGAAATGGTTTAAAATATATACTATTTAAATACGTGTTTGTTATATATTATTAATTTGCAATCTGCACATTTGCAGATCCTTCTAAATAGATACATAAGTGTGGGGGTTATATAATGGGAGGGGTGAATGACACTGAGAAGTTAAGTCCAATAGAACAGATGTATTTCAAAAGAATACTGAACCATATAAAAAATGTTTTAAAAATTGATGTTACGCAGTATAAAGATAGTTATGTAATGAGAAGAATAAAAGTTAGAATGAAAGCTACAAAATGCAGTTCGTTTAAAGAATATTACGAATATCTAAAAAGCCATGAAGATGAAAATGAAAAGTTAGCTGAGACATTAACCGTAAACGTTACAGAATTTTGGAGGGATATAACAGTTTATAGAGAGATTCAAAAGATAATAGAAGGATGGGTAAAAGATAGAAAGGTAAGAAAAATAAGAATATGGAGTGCAGGATGTTCTTCTGGAGAAGAACCGTACGGTATTGCAATAATTTTAAGCGAAGCGATGGAAAAATATAAAAGAAAGTTGCTAAATGCGGTTATAACTGCAACGGACATAGATAAAGAAATAATTGCAAAAGCAAGAAAAGGAGTTTATCAAGCAAAACAACTGAAAAATCTTCCTCCTGAGATAATAGAAAAATACTTCATAAAACTTAATGAAGAGGAATATATGGTAAAAAATACTTTAAAAAAATTTGTTAAATTCCAATTTCATGATTTAATAAAAGATCCTCCATTAAAAAATATGGATATGGTATTGTGTAGAAATGTAATAATCTACTTTGACAAAAAAATTCAGGAGGAAATCTTTTTAAAATTTTATGAAGCGTTAAATCCAGGAGGGTTTTTAATACTTGGAAAAACAGAAATTCTTCACGGAGAAGCAAAAAAATTGTTTAAAACATATAACGCAAGAGAAAGGATCTATCAAAAACCAATTGAATAATCTTTAATTTTCTTCATTTTTCTTATTTTCTTGTTCTTTCTGTTGAATCTTCTGCATCTCTAATTGTAATTCTTTTCTTAAATTAGCGATAGCTTTTGATAATTCTTCCGCTTTTCTTAACCCTTCTTTTTCTGCTTTATCTAAATCTTCAACTGACTTTTTCAACTCTTCGATTACATCCTTGAATGACTTTTCAACATAAATATCTGATTTTACACCAATTAAAGCTTTATCATCCACGATCTTCGCTTTTAAAAACACTCCTGGCCCTACAGGAATTAATGTCTCTTCATTAACATCTATATTCTCGATTGTTTCAATTGAATTAAGGATCTCCGATTTTAAAGCCCTAATTGAAGTGATCTCACTCTGTATCATCTGAAGTTGCTGATTAAATATCTCTAACGCCATTGCCTTCTGTCTCAAATTTTCATCCATAACACTTCACCTCGATCTTAACATAATAAAAATAATGAAGATAACACCTTATATATTTTTAGCCCATATCCATAAAAGATTAATGAAAGAAATAGGATAACATTAAAATTATTATAATAAAAAATTGAAACGTCAAAAAACATAACATCTAAATAAAGAATAAAAAACAAAAAACAGATTATTAAAGACGAAATATATATTAATAGCAATATAGATATATAGAAAGTGATAAATAATGTAATATCCTAATAACAACTATAAACTTAAACTTAATAACTATTTAATAACTATAAACTAAACAGATAGGATATAAATACAATACAAATACAAATAGAAAATATAAAAAATAGACGATAAAATATACTATAAAGAAAAATGGAAAAATAAATAAACAAAAGAATAAACATAAAACGAGGAGAACAATTATGAGATTGCTTGCAACTATTGGATACTTGGCAGTGTTGATAAAAGCAATCACAGAATCTTGGGTAGATGTTGTCAGACGATCAATAAATGGAAAAATAGATCCCCAAATTATCGAAATGGAATCTACAATTGAAAATCCTACAGGATTGATACTCCTTTCATGGTCAATAACTGCCACCCCAGGAACACTCGTTATCGATCTACTTCCTGAAGAAAGAAAATTAAAAGTTGCAGTTATAAGTCCAAGAAGTAGAGAAGATATTGTTCCATTTGAGCCATACATAAAGAAGATGTTCGATTAGATGACATATATTATTTTGGCATACAAAAACAAATAAACAAAAACAAATAAAAAACAAAAATCTCAAAGTTTAAAGTTGTAAAGAACGGTGGAGTTATGAGGGTAGTTGTATGTATAACGGGAGCAAGTGGGGTTATTTATGCTAAACGATTGTTAGAAATCTTAAATAAAAAAAATATTCATACCGATCTAATTATTTCAAACTCTGCAAAAAAGATAATCAAAGAAGAACTCGGAGTAGATTGGAAAGATCTTACGGAATTATCAACAAACTACTATGAAAATGACGATTTTTTTAGCCCAGTTGCCTCAGGATCTAATCATTTTGATGCAGTTATTGTAATTCCCTGCTCAATGAAAACCCTATCTGGAATTGCCAATGGATTTTCTTCAAATCTAATTGTAAGGGTTTGTGATATTGCATTAAAAGAAAAGAGGAGATTAATAATTATGCCAAGAGAAATGCCACTTAACAGCATACACTTAGAGAATATGTTAAAACTATCAAACTTAGGGGCAGTTATTATGCCACCAATCCCTGCCTTTTATCACAAACCACAAACAGTAAAAGATATTATTGATTTCGTAGTTGGAAGAGTATTAGATCTGCTAAAAATAGAAAATAATCTGTTTACAAGATGGGGAAATTTATAGATCTTTTTATGGTGATGATTATGCTCGACAAATTAGGAGAAAATTTAAACAAGGCACTAAACAAATTAAAAGCTGCTGCTTTTGTTGACAGAAAACTAATAAAAGAAGTTATAAAGGATATACAAAGGGCTTTAATTCAGGCGGATGTTAATGTTAAATTAGTTTTAAAGATGAGCAAAGAAATAGAGAGAAGAGCTTTGGAAGAGAAAACACCAAAAGGATTATCAAAAAAAGAGCATATTATAAAAATTGTTTATGAAGAACTCGTTAAACTCTTAGGAGAAGAAGCCAAAAAACTCGAATTAAATCCAAAAAAACAGAACGTAATATTGCTAATTGGGATTCAGGGAAGTGGAAAAACAACAACTGCTGCTAAATTAGCAAGATATGTCCAAAAGAGAGGTTTAAAACCTGCTCTAATTGCTGCTGACACTTACAGACCAGCTGCCTACGAACAACTAAAACAGTTAGCAGAAAAGATTCACGTGCCTCTATATGGAGATGAAACAAGAACAAAAGATCCCGTAGAGATCGTTAAAGAAGGAATGCAGAAATTTAAAAAAGCAGATGTTCTAATAATAGACACTGCTGGAAGACATAAAGAGGAAAAAGGCCTTCTCGAAGAGATGAAACAAATTAAAGAAATAACTAATCCTGATGAGATAATATTGGTTATTGACGGAACTATTGGACAGCAAGCACGAATACAAGCCAAAGCATTTAAAGATGCCGTTGGAGAGATTGGAAGTATAATAGTTACGAAGTTGGATGGATCCGCCAAGGGAGGTGGGGCGTTAAGTGCTGTTGCGGAAACAGAGGCACCAATAAAATTTATCGGTGTGGGGGAAGGGATCGATGACCTTGAACCATTCGACCCAAAAAAATTCATATCTCGACTCTTGGGAATGGGGGACTTAGATAGTTTGTTAGAGAAAGCTGAGGATATGGTTGATGAGAAAACAGAGGAGAGTATTGATGCAATAATGAAAGGTAAATTCACTCTAAATGAGTTGATGACGCAATTAGAGGCAATTGAAAATATGGGATCTATGAAAAAGATTATGAGCATGATTCCCGGACTTGGAGGAATGCCCAAAGAACTCTCTCACTTAACTGAGTCCAAAATAAAAAGATATAAAGTAATTATAAGCTCTATGACAAAGGAAGAAAGAGAAAATCCAAAAATTATTAAAGCGTCAAGAATACGAAGGATTGCGAGAGGATCTGGAACAAGTGAGAGTGATGTTAGGGAAGTGCTAAGATACTATGAAACAACAAAAAATGCAATTGATAAATTAAGAAAAGGAAAAATGTTGAGAATTGGAGGGCCGTTAGGACAAATTATGAGGCAACTCATGTATAGGGAAGGTTAAATGTCCAATATGTCAGTTCGATAATTTTATATACTGCTTAACGATCTTTACTTAACTTATTCTCATCTAACTAAATGTTTGATAATACATTCCATAGATATATAAATACCTGCATTACAATTAATAATATATAACAAAATCACACTTTTCATCAAAAATATCAACTCATTAAATTATCAGATTCAATTAAATTTACTGGTGATGATTATGGTTTTTGAAGAATTCATCTCAGCAGAATTAAAAAAAGAAAAAAAATCTTTTGAATTTAAAGAAGAGGACAGTGAGAAAATAGAGGAAAAAGAAGACATAGGTGGAGATACTGTTAAAGAGCAGTTAAAAGATAAAGCAGTTATTGCAGAGTTAGAAAGCAGAATATTAAAATTAGAGTTAGAAAAAAAAGAACTTGAAAGAGAAAACTTACAATTAATGAAAGAAAATGAAATTCTAAGAAGAGAACTTGATAGAATGAGAGTTCCTCCTCTCATAGTTGGAACTGTTGTTGATAAAGTAGGAGAGAGAAAAGTAGTAGTTAAAAGCTCAACTGGGCCAAGCTTTTTGGTTAATATCTCCCACTTTGTAAATCCGGAAGATCTAACTCCAGGAAAGAGAGTTTGTTTAAATCAGCAGACACTAACAGTTGTTGATGTGTTGCCTGAAAACAAGGATTATAGGGCTAAGGCAATGGAGATAGATGAAAAGCCATCTGTTAGATATGAAGACATTGGAGGTTTAGAAAAACAGATTCAGGAAGTTAGGGAAGTTGTTGAACTCCCATTGAAACATCCAGAGTTGTTCGAAAAAATTGGAATTGAGCCACCAAAAGGTATTCTCTTATATGGACCACCAGGAACTGGTAAAACGTTATTAGCCAAGGCAGTTGCCACAGAAACAAACGCTACATTCATAAGAGTCGTTGGTTCTGAATTGGTTAAAAAATTTATTGGAGAAGGAGCTTCGTTAGTTAAAGACATCTTTAAATTAGCCAAAGAGAAAGCACCTTCAATAATATTCATAGACGAGATCGATGCCATTGCAGCAAAAAGAACAGATGCTTTAACTGGAGGGGACAGAGAAGTTCAGAGAACTTTAATGCAGTTATTGGCAGAGATGGATGGATTTGATGCAAGAGGAGACGTTAAAATAATTGGAGCAACTAACAGACCCGATATTTTAGATCCTGCAATATTAAGACCTGGAAGATTTGATAGAATTATAGAGGTTCCTGCTCCTGATGAAAAGGGTAGATTAGAGATATTAAAGATACACACAAAGAAGATGAATCTTGACAAAGATGTTAATCTGGAAGAGATCGCTAAGATGACTGAGGGGTGTGTAGGAGCTGAGTTAAAGGCGATCTGCACTGAGGCAGGAATGAATGCAATTAGAGAGTTAAGGGACTATATAACAATGGATGACTTTAAAAAAGCGGTAGAAAAAATTATGAGTAAAAAAGACGTTAAAATCAAAGAGCCGGCACACTTAGAAGTGCTTTATAGATAAAGCTATACAAAGTAATAGAGAAACAAATAAAATGATTACATCTTAATTTTTAACTTTTTAACATATTTTGTTTTTTAGCTTAGTTCTTTTAATCTTAATTTCTTTTTTTATTTTTACTTCCCCGACATATCTTTATTGTCCTTTTTTATATCACATACCAAAAAAAATAATTAATCATAACCAAAACTAATAATTAAATTTATTTTCTATTTCTATACGATAAAATCTAAATATCTAATAACACTTAAAGGTGAAAAAGTATGAATATATCTAAAATAGTGGTTGAGTTATTTAAAGAGGCGGTTGTCTTGCTACCCCAAGATGTAAATAATGCATTAAACGTTGCTTATTCGGAAGAAACAGAAAATCTATCAAAAAATACATTAAAAGCAATAATAGAAAATAATAAAATCGCTGAACAGAAGCAAGTTCCTCTATGTCAAGATACAGGAGTTCCAATCATATTTTTAAAAATTGGAAAGAATATTGATTCATCGGAAATTATAAAAATAATGGAAGATATAAAAGAAGGAGTAAAAGAAGCAACCGAAACAATCCCCCTTAGGCCAAACGTGGTTCATCCCATAACAAGAGAAAACTTTAAAACAAATGTAGGATTACACTCTCCATTTATACACGTTGAATTTGATGAAAATTTAAATAGAGAAATTGAAATAACCGTTTTCCCAAAAGGAGCAGGAAGCGAAAATATGAGTGCTTTAAAAATGTTAACACCCTCCGATGGAATAAAAGGAGTAAAAGAATTTATCTTAAAAACAGTGGTAGAAGCCGGAGGAAAACCTTGCCCTCCGATCGTTGTAGGGGTTGGAATAGGAGGAACCGCAGATATAGCTTTAAAATTAGCCAAAAAAGCACTGCTAAGAAAAATAGGAGAAAGACATCCAGACAAAAAAATTGCAAACCTTGAAAAAGAACTTTTAGAAAAAATAAATAAACTCGGCATTGGAGCAATGGGTTTAGGAGGAAAAATAACATCCTTAGATGTATTTATTGAGATTGCTGGATGCCACACCGCCTCTCTGCCAGTAGGGGTTTGTATTCAATGCTGGGCAGATAGAAGAGCAAGTAGAAGGATAAAACTGGATTAAATTTGACTTTATTCCCTCTCTTTAATTCCTATAACTAAAAATCCGGCAAGAGGAAGATTCTCAGGTTCGTAAATAACATAATATTGCCCAGTTTTTTCATTTTCGGGGATTTTAAACACTCCTATATATCTTTTATCATCCAATTTTTGAAGCTTTATTCTGTATTTTTTATTACTTGGAGATAAGATGTATAAACACTCCCCAAAGTTCCAATCAGAGTATAGTTCAATTGTTACAACATCTCCAAGGGAATATATAACCTCCCTAATATAGATTTTTGGAGGTTTTGGTAATTTTCCTATTTTTTCTTTTGATTCTTTCCGTTCTCTGAGTTTTAATTTATAAAGTATTGTTGCAATGAGTGATATTATCTTCGGACGTGTAGGTTCATACAGTAGTAGAGCGATTACTGTGACGATTATAGCAGTGATTAATAGTAGTATCATATTCCTTAAATTAGAGAGAACAAAGTTTTTAAATGCAGTTATTCCGGTTATGTTGTAGAATAATTCCAATTCTTTTTTTGAAATATTGTTGTATTTTTGAGTGGATGATTCTGTTTGAATGTTTGGAGGTATTGTAAAATTACTTACACTCTCATTTTTTATTACAGGTGGAATGTGGGTTGTTATATTTGATTCATTTTTCTTAGTTATGTTATTTAGTTGAGTTATATTTTGAAAGGACTCATTTATTAAAGATTCATTTTTTGTGTAATAAATTTTACTTTCCTTTGACGTTAAAAAATAGAATGTTTTTTGAAAATTTTTTATAGAAGAAATATTTTCAAGAAGGGATATTTTAACAGTTATATTATTCCTATTTTTACCAACATAAAACGGAACTTTTGTCTCTTTATAAGGATAAATTGTTATTATTTTTGAGTATCCATCAATAGAAGCATTGATCTTTATAGGAACTTGGTAATTGTGAGAAAGTGTTAAGTTTGCCCAAGGATCTAATGGATTATATTCCACATTAAAAATTATCGGATAAGTAACCATGATCGGTTTGTAATACAGTGGAATAATCGCTTTTCCTGTTTTTGCAAATATTACTAAATATCCCTCTAAGGAGTCATTAAACAAAACTCTAAGTTTAACTTTTTTATATGTTCCATAGATATTTACTGTTTTTACTTCACTGCAATTTATTAATTCTCCTTTTTCATTCATTGCAGCAGCCCAAATTTTTACGTTTTTTAAATTTGGAACTTCACTCTTTAAAAAAACGGTTATATTAACTGGATAACCCACAATTGGTTCATTTTTTACAAAACCCTGAGTCCAATTTCTTATTTTTATAAAAACAGTATAGTTGTTAATTTCTACATCATCACATGATACAATTGACTTTGCATTTACTATTCTCGCAACTACACACTCCCTAACACCCATATTTGTGTCTACGTGAATATATATGGGGCCATTATACTCTTTCAAAAACAATGTTTCAATATTTACCGGAACTTCTTTCATGGTTTTTATATTAACATACTTTTCTTCAAAAAATGTATAATTTTTTATTTCTTTTGGGACAGTGATAAACACTCTTGCTTCAACATTCCTTCCAACTACTTTTTTTACACTAAATGATAAATTTTGATAATATCCCACATATATTTCATCATTTAAATCACTACATACGTAAACTGGTGGAGTTGGAATTAAAGAAAGATCGATACTCTTATTACTTTTGATGGTGTAATATTTGGTGTATGGAGGAGTTATTGCTGCTATCGTGAAGTTCAATTTTATTCTACCCTCATGGGAAAGGTCTTTTGCATCAATTTTTAATCCTTTAAATTTTATTAAATTGTAGCTTCTATTTAGTTCTACTTCTTGAGAATATGTGCGGTTGTATATATCTGTTATTGATATATTTGCATATATTTTTTTGTTCATGTTGTTGGTTATATTAACATAAACATCATAAAATATAGTATCATCAACAAAGTAGTAGTGTTGAGGGTAGTTCGTTATATTTAAATTGTTTATAGTAATGGGCTTTTTAAATGTTTTATTATAAAATGTCTGCATATTTCCGGTTTTACAAAGTATAAATATTTCAAAATCCGTGTCGTAAGGGTCTATCGCAGAAGTATTAAGTTTTACTGGGATAGTGTAGCCCTCATTAAGATCTCCTGCAACAAAATACTTATTAATTGTTTTATTATCTAAAATAATAAGATCTTTCCCTTCTTTTTTACATAAGAACACTTCCACAGTTCCATACACATCATAATCAACCGTATTATATAATTTAACATCAAACCAGTTTGAGTGGGCATAATCATCATAGCCGTCTTCGCAAGTTATATTATATGGAAGAATAGGACAGGAAATCTTGACATTATAAAACTTAACTTCATCGCCAGTGATTGACTTTAAGATCACAGATTCGTTTTTTATAGATGCAGTTGAAGAATAGTGATCATCACTAACCGCTTTAACCGTTATTTCATAATCTCCTGAATAGTAAAAATTAACTTTTATTGGAATAACGATTTTTGATTTTGGAGGAACGTAAATATCTGGCGTCCATGAAGTTATAACAGTGGCATTAGAGGGAACAGAAGATTTTATTATCTTATTATCTTTTATTATATAGTAGGGACCTTGTAATGAGGCAGAAAAGGAAATATTTACATAATGGGGTATATAATCATTATTTCGTATACATACATCTACGAAATCATAAAATGGAGGATAAGGATAAGGACATATCTCAAAACTAACTCCTTCAATCTCTATTTTTTTGGAAACATATTCTTTCGGAGCTGGAACCCTACTATTGTATGCATAAGTTATATTCAATTTTTTGTAAAAGGTGTAAGTCATATTCTTTGTTTTTATAACTACAACTACGGTATGCAATCCTTTTTCATTAAATATCATTTTTTTTCTAATAAACATTAGTGAATACTCAGGAATTGTGTAGTTTATCATCTCCACGTGGGTATCTAACGTTCCATTAATATATCCATATATAGATATGTTTGAGTTAATCTCTTTTGTTGGATTGCTTACTGTTACTATGAGATACTGTGAGGAATCACTATATTCTATATCTTTTATTTCCAATCCATTAGTTGAAAACAATGCTAAAAGAAACAACAGTGTGCATATTATTAAATATTTAAATCTCATAATTATTGCCCCTAATTTTATATAGTGTAATACAATTAATAGGGTATATATGCTTTAATATCCTACATATTTTCAAAACATCATACTATAATAATCAAATACTCAAAATTTTTATGGAAATATTTTTAATTGTTAAGATAATCTTAAATATTATAAAATTTACTTTATCACAAATATACACAAACACTTACATAAACTTAGTGGTGCTTATTATGAACAAGTCAGGAATGTCATTAATAATTACAATGTTATTACTTATAGGAACGGCAATAGTCATCGGAGCGGCATACTATGCTTGGAGTAATGATGTATTTAAAGGAACTACTGAAAAGATAACTCCAACAATAGATGCATCGATTGGGAGTTTTATAAAACCAGTTGAGATCTCTGCCATTCAAACATATTATTTCACAAATCTCGATCTAAACTCTGACTCTGAAATCGAAAACAACCCTGAAGAGAGATTTATTCAAGCAATAAAACTGGAATTTATTAATAATATCGATGATGGTATGTATATAAATACAAGAGTATACTGTTTAACCCCAAACATCTCTTGGGCTTCTGTAAATATCGACGAAAATAATCATAACCAACTTCTGGATAGAGATGGAGAACCCTTCAATTATAGTGGACAGTACATCTTTTTCAATGGGACAACTTATTCTTCATCAATGAAATTCTACGATGAAGAAGGAAGGTTATACTATGCATCATCATCTAACGGAACTGCCATAAACACCTCAAATTTGCTGGATTTGATCGACCTAAACTGCCCGTCTAAAAGTTTTTTCTTAAATGGAAACTCAAAGGAAGATATAACCTACTACATCCTCATAAACCATACTAAGGTTCCAAACACCATAATTTTTGAGATCGTAGCTTCAACAAAATACGGAGAAGTCGATAAAAAAATAACATTTGAGATCAGTTAAAAATAAAAGGTGATCTTGATGAAAACTAAACATTTGTTAATTATTGGCATTATATCTTTGTTAGTTGTGTCAAATATAATGGCCTTTGAAAATTCATCTTCTAAGAATTCAACTCCTAATAGCAGTTATAATTTAACTCTTAACTCCCCCCACAAAAACGAAGCTCTAATCCCCTATAATGAGTATCTTTATATCCTCGTAAAAAATGATACTGCATATGTTAAAGACATCATAAACGGAACAGGAAATCCTTACTGTGTTAAATCTGCAGGAATTATCTTATATGAAAAAATATATGGGTATAATTATTCAAAATTGCTGTATAAAAACACTTCACACTCAATTTTGTTTTATTATAATTTTAGCATTTCTAAAATAAATAACACCCTAAATATAACGATACCAGTGATAGAAGATTACGTTGGAACACTTGGAGGATCAATTAGATTGAGAAGCCCTCCAGAAAATATAAAAGTATTAATTCTTGCAGAAAATAAATTAGCTGAAACGAATGGGAAATATACCTTAGAATATAACAAAACAAGTAAAAATCTTGTAAGTTTAATTTATTTGACAAATATTTCTAACATTTGTGAAATTCATCATACTAAGTTCTTCAATACCTCAAACTTCTTCGGATATGCAATAATAAATATTACATCGATTAAAGATAATGGATCCTCTTATCTTATAAAAAATTATAAAGGAAATTTCACATTTAATAAAAAATACGATATATTTATCTCAAACTCTACCGCCTATCTTGTAGAACCTCATTTATATGTTAAATTTTTTAAATCAACGATTGATAATGTTATTGTTTTAGATAATCAATCTAACCCAAAAAATCAATTTCCATACTCATATTTGGTGGTATTTTTTGGAATAATTGCTGGGTTTGGAATTATTGGATTGGCAATATATCTTAGTAAAAAGGGGAGATAAATGAACACATACATCTCTACAATTTTAGTAATAATGTCTCTTTTTGTATTTTCTATTACGGCATATGAGTGGGGATCTAATTTAATAGATTTTGCCTTAGGACAAGTTTCTAAAACACAAAAAACATTGCAATCTAATGAAATAAAAGAAATAATAAAAGATATAATCAGTAGTGGCGTTGGATCAAAAAGAGACATTGATATAGATAACGTTAATCTCATAGATTGCTATGTAATAATATCTAATACAACAAATCAAACGTCATTTAATATTTCCACAATTGATGGGCTAAATTATGATCTATACTTAGAAAGAAATACGTTATATATTTTCCTCTATAATATTACATCTCTTTCGAATAAGATTTCGTATATTGAGTATCTTGGAGAAGATTCCTATACCTTCGGAGGCAATATTTCAATCAACTATTCTGGCTCAGTGAGATACTTTTATCCCAATAACTCAAAGATCTATATATATAATTTAGTAATGGGATAGTATGCACATCATACTTAAATCAACACTACTTATCGCTTCCTCAATACTGCTGATAATTTTTGTAGCAAATATCTATTCAGACCTAATCGACATCAGTAAATATAAGTATATAGATAAAATAGATAAAAGAATAACCTCAGAAATCCTCAATACCTTGATTTTATCAAATGAAGGAAATATTACCTTATTTATAAAAATACCATTAAACTGCAAAGTATTATTTGAAAATAGTTCGTTTATCATATACTATCAAAATAAAACCTACATTCATAGGTTTAATCATAACATTATTTTCAAAAAAAGAATCTGCTCATCAGAGATCTCCAAAATTTCAGCCAAAAAGATAAAGATAAATAACACCTACTTAGTGGATGTAGAGTGATAAATATGAAAAAAAACTTAAAAAATCTAAATATAAAGGAAATAAAGGATTTGATTAACAATATAAACAGCAAGATAAACCTAAAAAATAAAAATATTGGGATAAAAGATATTCTATCAAAAAAACCCGTAAAAAAACCAGATTATGGAGAAGATTATATAGACATATTAAAAGAGGTCTATGAAGAGATAAAGAACTTAGAAATATATGAAAAAAAAGCAATTGGAATGGCAGATATTGTAATTGGATATGATAAAGTTGAGAAAATAAAAAAATACATTGTTGTAGAACCAATATTGACAAAAGAAGAGATCGAACTATTTCTAAAATTAAGAAAAGTTGTGCAGGTATTATTAGATGTTCCCGTTGAGGAGATAGATAAAGAAAAATTAGAAGATTACTTAAAAGAAAAAATTAAAGAGATCTTTGATGATTTAAAGCTTTCAATTGACGAAATAACAAAACACAAATTAATTTACTTTTTAGTTAAATACCTACTTGGTTATGGAAAAATCGATGCCCTAATGAAAGATGAAAGTTTAGAAGATATTAGCTGCACTGGTGTAAGAAAACCGGTTTATGTATTTCACAGAAAATATGAACATTTAAAAACCAACATAAAATTTGAAACTGATGAGGAATTGGACTCTTTTTGTATATCTTTGGCTCAAAGATGTGGAAAATCCTTAACACTGGCTAATCCAATAGTGGACGGATCACTTCCAGATGGTAGTAGGTTAAACGTAACCCTTGGAAAAGACATTTCAAGATTTGGATCAACATTCACAATAAGGAAATTTACACACACGCCTATTTTGCCAACCGACCTGATAAGATACGGAAGTATCTCTCCAGAGATGCTCGCATACCTTTGGTTGCTTATAGAATATAAGAACTCTGTAATGGTTGCCGGAGAAGTTGCCACTGGAAAAACAACCCTTCTAAATGCATTCTCTCTTTTTATTCCTCCTCAAATGAAGATCGTGTCTATTGAAGATACTCCAGAGATCAGATTATATCACGAAAACTGGATCGCTGGAACAACGAGGAGCGGTTTTGGAGGAGAGGAATACGAGATAACTATGATGGATCTGTTAAAAGCAGCTTTAAGACAGAGACCTGATTATTTAATCGTTGGAGAGGTCAGAGGAGAGGAAGCGAAGATACTATTTCAAGCAATAACAACAGGACACCTTGCCTTATCAACAATACATGCAAAATCACCAGAGGCCGTTATAAGAAGATTGAACGCTGAGCCAATGAACATTCCAAAAATTATGCTTGAACAACTAAATGCAATATGTATGCAAGTCAGATTAATCTATAAAGAAAGATTTGTCAGAAGAACTAAATCCATAACAGAGATCGTTGAATATGACCCAAATATTGATGATATTATATTACATAATGTTTTCTGGTGGGATCCTGAAACAGATACATTCAAATTTTCAGGAAAGAGTTATCTCTTAAAAAGAATTGCAGAGTTTATTGGAAGTTCGGAGCAGGAGATAATAAATGAACTCTATAAAAGAGCTGAATTTTTAAAAGATCTAAGTGAAAAAAAGCCAGATTTTGAAGAATTTGTTAAAAGAATATGTGAGTATAAAGAGCAAAAAGGTGATTAAAATTGAATTTTTTTGCCAATTTAAAGTTAAAGTATTATAAATTGGCTATGAAACTCTTTAAAATAGAGGATGAGAAATTTGATGAAATCCTATTAAAAGCAGGAGTAAAGGCAGTTTCCTCCACGTACTTACCAGTTGTATTTTTAACTGCCATAATAGTGGGATTTATATTATTTATTATATTTTTAATAATATTTAATATACTTTACGCGATCTTTGCCTTAATCGGGGGAGTTTTTATTGTTATTCTCGTAGGAGTTTTATATCCTTATGTCTTAGCTGAAGAAAAAGCAAAAAGTATCGATGAAAACTTACCCTATGCATTTGCCTTTATCTCTGCACTCTCATCAGCAAACATTCCTGTGGTGGAGATCTTCACATCCCTGTCAAAGGAAGATATTTATGGAGGGATGAGTGAAGAGGCAAAAGAAATCGTTAAAGACACAAAAGTGTTTAATTATGACATTATAACAACATTTTTAAGAAGAGCAAGAATAACTCCAAGTAAAAAGTTATCTTCTGTTTATTATAACATTGTTGCCTCGTTAATCGTTGGAGCAGAGATGAAAAATATCTTTCATGAGATATATGACAGGTTGATGGAAGATAGGAAGTTGGAGTTGTTGGAGGCAATTGAAAAAGTTGAGATACTCTCTGAATTTTATGTAATTGCTTGTGGTATGATCCCTCTCTTCGTTGTAATGACTGTTCCGGTGGCTGCATCGATCAGTGCAATCCTACAAAGTGCATCCATGTTTGGAAATCCAAATCTCCTCCCTTTAACTTTTTATCTATGGGTTCCAATAGCATCAATAATATTTATGGGATTGGTATATGGAATCCTACCAAAGGATTTTAAACTAAATGTCTCCCTATTAGATATTTTGAAAGAATTTGATGAGCCAGAAATAGAAGGCATAAAAATGAAATTTAAATGGAAGCCAGTTCATTTTATTACATTGTTTCTTTGGATGCTCTCTATTGTATTTTTTATATTGTTCTTCCTTAGAAAGTCCCTATTTATGTTTCATGGAACTGATTTTCTAATGTTTGGAATTTTATTCTTGATCTTGCCTTTTATTTTAACAAGCTATTGGCATTTTATTATTGAGAATCAGAAAGAAAAATATTATCCAATCTTTTTAAACGATTTAACCATGGCTGTAAGAAGTGGGATGGATATAATTAGAGCAATGCAGGTCTGTGCAAAAACTAACTATGGCCCTTTAACAAAGATCGTTAAAAAGATGGCTATTCAGATGTCGTGGGGAAGGCCAGTAAATGAGGTATTTGAAGACCTGGAGAGAACTGAGAAATCTCTAATCGCAAAAAGAATTGCTTCAATACTAAAAGAATGTGCCGTCTCTGGTGGAGATATAAAAGATATATTAACATCAGTAACTGTTCATGCATATAAGTTAAGTGAAATGAAGAGGGAGATAAGTGCACGGCAATTTATATATGTGGTTGTTATCTACCTCTCCTTTTTTCTCTATCTTGGAACCTCATATATAATGATTCACTCTCTCCTTCCTACACTTTTAAAGAACGTTCATGGGGGTTTAGGCATTGAGTTTTACAAGAGTTATTTATTCCA
The DNA here is from genome assembly GCA_013153845.1 of Methanococci archaeon. Taxonomy (GTDB): domain Archaea; phylum AGJL01; class Methanococci; order Methanococcales; family Methanocaldococcaceae; genus Methanocaldococcus. The sequence goes on from JAADDS010000004.1 coordinate 45,572, forward strand.
AGGAGTGCTTATCTATGCACTTTTCTCCGGAGCTTCTTTGGGAATACTCACTGAAAGGTCAGTAATTGCAGGAATAAAACATATACTACTGATGTTAATTGTTGGATATATGCTCTTTAAACTCTACATCGGGGGATAAAATGGAACTGGATTACTTACTTGCCACTGCCATGTTTTTGATAGTATCTGCCTATGTTATAACTGAGGCCGTTAATTTACACAGTGTTTATGATGTTGAAGATACAAGAAAAGAGTTTTTAATGTATTATGACGATCTAAAATATAATTTCTCAATTTCAAAGGGAGATCTAATCTTCAATTTTAAAGTTAATAAAATAAATTATGTAATGGAAGGTTTTATAGTTAAAAACTCATCTGAAAGCAGGAATTTAATAAAAACGCTTGAAAATTTGAATGGTTCATATATTATTGCATATTCTCCAACAAAAGACGAGTTTATAATTACAAAAAATCAAGAACTTTTAAAAATAATTGGGCATTACAACATATCTGCAAAATATAAAGAGGAAGAATTTAATAACATAGAGATATTCTATCCAAAAAACTATACAATACATTATAAGACATTCCCTCATATTTTTTGTAATAAGATCTTTGAAATTCCATTTTGTGTGGTTGATAAAAATAAAAACATCTCTATTAAATACTATGGAGTATTAGATGTGGGACGATGATTCCTAAAAATAGATCTGGCTTTGTTAGAATTTTAGAAGCAACTGTTGCCTGTATTATGATTATCTTGGTTTTTTCTTATTTGATAATGTCTCAAAATTTTAATTACAACTCTTCCTTGGAGTTTATTGGATATAATGCATTATATTCAGCACATATTGAGGAGAGTGATTTTGAAAACATCTCTTCCCTTTATAAGAAGATCGAATTACCGAGTAATGTTGGTTATGGTTTTGAGATCTATAAAAATGGAGAGTTGATATATTCCAATTCAGAAGAGGGCGTTGTTGTTGAACGAAATTTTGTATTTGAAAACAACTCTTCAGTAAATTTCTATAAATTAAGGTTGATACTATGGTGGAGATGAACAAAAAAAGCCAATTTTTCATAATTGGAGCAGTTATATTATCCATAGGGTTAATACTGTTTTTCTTACTTGGATTTAGTTCTAACGTATCTGATAATTCTTATCTAATGGTATTTAAAATGAAAGATGTCAAAAATTCCATAAAGATGTGTTTGATAAGTTCTCTAAATTCAAACTCAAATCTAAGTAAAAATTTATATATTTTAAAAAATAATTATAAGGATGGTGGGGTTGAGATCAACTATCGAAAGATAGTATTATCAACTATAAACTACGAAGCAAAAAACTTAACATTCAACTTCTTATTGAATAATGGAACTTTTTTTTATAATGCCTCAAATTATGGATTTGGAGGAGCATTTAACGGAAGCTTAAATATTTCAAACTACCCATTTGAGGATGATATTCCCATATATATCCCAAACAATAACTCGATTACTGGAATTTGCAACATAACCGGCAACTATGTCAATGTCTTTGTTTATGACAATTTTGGAAATTTAATCGTTAATAAAACCATATACAATAATTTTAATATTTCATACACTCATCTATATTACTATATCTTAAATGTATCAAAAGAAGGAAACTTTATCATTTTCATAATGGCAAAATATGCCTTTAACAACTCTCTAATGGAAAATATTTCGTGTGTAAATGCAAGTGGGTATTTTGATAGTTATACAAACAACACATATGTAAATATATCTATAAATGGAAGTTTTTCAGGTGAGTTGTATGTCAAAAGCCAGTATAAAAATTACAGCACAACCATAAATAAAAGCGAAAACTTCATATTTAACGATACAAAGCCACCAATATACGTTATTTTATTAAATAACTATTCAAATGTGCTTTTTATCCATAAACTTAATGAAACTATAAACAATTTTACTGATACATCTTACATCATTTTAAACAATTCATGCAAAAACAATTATTTTAATGTAATATATGGAAATCCTCCAACACTTCATGTTTCACTACACGATGGAAATTTCTGCCATAACATAACCATCTACGCTCCACAGAAAGGTATATCCTCAAAAGGGCTTGTTTTGGCAGATATTCTTATAACAAACCCAAAAATCTTTTACTCCTCTTCAAATAATCTTTTTGAATATCAGAGTTGGAATATAAATTAAATTAAAACAACTTTTGGTGAAATAATGGATTTAGGATACATCTATGGGCTAATTTGCTCAATATATGGGGCATTTGAAGATTGGAAAAAGAGGGAGGTGAATGATTTCTTATGGCTGTCTATGTTGTGGATAGGGGCTTTTATACACGTTTTATATGGTTTAAGCAATTTGTTAGTGTTTTTTATTGAAGTTCTTGCAATTTTTTTAATAACTATTTCTGTTAAATTTGAAAGATTTAGCAAAATTGGATATTGTGGAATTTTTTTATTTATAATATCTGCTTTTTTATTTAAATCTTATTTTGCACTATCGTTTTTAATATTTTACATAATCGGAATTTTTTTATATTATGCAAATCTTATGGGAGGAGGGGATTGTAAATTTTTAATGGGAGTTAGTTATTTAAAAGGCCTGATCTTTACTTTTGTTATATTTTTAAATGCAATAATATTCGTTATTCCCTACTGTGTAGTTATTTTACTGACAAATATAAAAAAGGGGAATTATAAAAAATTAAAGTTGAAACATTTTCCTTTATTGCTTATTGCCATAAAAAAAGACATAAAAGATGTTAAAAAATTTGAAACAATTATGGGAGACGATGAAAACCTCTCCCTACTACCAAAAATAAATGAAGAAGAGGAAAAAACATATAAAGGAGAAGTTTGGGCAACTCCACAACTTCCATTTTTGGTATTTATCTGCCTGTCATTCATCCTCTATACATTTTACCCCCATCCCGTAATATTTGATTTATTGAAATTTATGGCGGGTTAATTATTAAATCTCATATTTAACAACTCTACCAAATCCCCATATATAGCAACTCCCGGAATTTCACGATACTTTATTATTTCTATCTTATCTCCCTCTTTCACGACCTTAAAAATTACAATACTTGCAATTTTTAAATTTCCTTCAAAGGTTTGAGTAGTATATTCGTTTATTGGAATTAATTTTGGTTGCTGATCTATAACAAAGAAAGTATTGTTAATCTCTACTGCAACAGAAGCGTGGCTTATCTTAGATAATTGCATAGATGATTCATTATATAAATAAACATCTAAAATATAGGGAGTTATATTATCATTTAACAACAAAGCGGAGGTTAATGTTGCATAATCCAAACATATTCCCCGTCCTGTTTTCACTGTCTTTAAAGGAGAGTTGTATATATCCTTCCATTCAAATTTTCCATTTTCTATTTTTTTAGCTTTTCCATAATCATACTTTACATGCTCTGCTACCCATTTTGCAATATTTTCAGCAGTTTCTTTTTTATTATCTCCTTTCAGCTGATACGATATATTTCTAACCTCCTCTATATTTTTTAATGTCAATAAGTGATCTTCAACAAAACTTCTAAAATACTTACTATCAAGCGAAGGAATTCCATAAACCTCTGCTTTATTGAATGTCTCACACATTATCGGTTTGTCAGGCAGATCATTTAAATTTGCAAATGTTAAAATTGAAGAGTAAACACCTTGAATATCTGAGCCCGTTAAAATAACTACCGTATGTCCATTTATGATTTGTTTTTCTATAACTCCTTTATCTTTCCCAGGATATGTTTCATTTACCTTTACATCAAAAAATCCCATATACTTTTTTATGATGGGATTATCGTTTGGTGTTCCTACCAGTATAGTGTCTTTTGTTATTGTTTTGTTATTTGCATTTAGAGGAGAAATTATCTCAGCATTTCTTACAAATTCTTCAAGTTTAACTGAGGTTAGTGTGTAATAGAACACGTGGGATATATCGTAAGTTTTTTCATATGCGTAAGAGCTGAAGATAGTAGCGATAACCAATACTGTTATAAGGAATTTTATTTTCATATCATCTCACCAAATTTAAAATTTTTAAAGTTTAAATAATATTGATTATTATGTTAGTTAATTTGATATATCTATCTTAATCTTATAACATTTTTAATTTATCATCTTTGGTGAAATAATGGCAGAGTTTATAATGGTTGTTGGAACATCATCAAACAGTGGAAAAACAACAATAACTGCCGGATTATGCAGAATTCTGGCAAATAAGGGATATAAAGTAGCTCCTTTCAAGTCCCAAAATATGAGTTTAAATTCAAGGGTTGCGAAGGAAGATGGGGAAATTGCAATAGCCCAATACACCCAAAGCTTAGCTTGTAGAGTTGAGCCGTCAGTGCATTTTAATCCAATTTTATTAAAACCAAAGGGGAATTTTACATCACAAGTTATAGTTCATGGAAAACCTTATATGGATATGAATTATAATGAATATAGGAAGAATAAGAACTTTTTTCTAAAAAAAATTAAAGAAAGTTTAGAAATCTTAAATAAAGAGTATGATTATGTTGTTATGGAAGGAGCTGGGAGTTGCTGTGAGATAAATCTATTGAAAGATGATATTGCAAATTTAAGGGTAGCAGAAATGGTGAATGCTAAGGCAATTTTAGTTGCAGATATTGATAGAGGAGGTGTTTTTGCTTCTATATATGGAACTATAAAACTTCTTCCTGAAAATTGGAGGAAATTAATTAAAGGAATTGTGATAAACAAATTTAGAGGGAATGTAGATGTTCTAAAAGAGGGAATTGAAAAGATAGAAGAGTTAACTGGAATTCCCGTGTTAGGCATAGTTCCATATGACGAAAACCTTGTTTTACCAGAAGAGGATAGCCAATCAATTCAAAAAATGAGAGAATTTGGAAATATAAAAAGTGGTGTTGAAATTGATGTAGTCAAATTTAGTAAAATATCTAATTTTACTGACTTAGATCCCCTGAGATACGATGCACATATAAAATTTTTGGACTTTAAAGACGATATAACTGGAGATATATTAGTCCTTCCCGGAACAAGGAGTTCTACAAAGGAGGCAATGTATTTAAAGGAATATAACTTTGAAGAAAAGATTTTAGATTTTTTAAAAGAGGGAGGTGTTGTTATTGGAATCTGTGGGGGTTATCAGGTTTTAGGAGAGAAGCTGATAGATCGTGAAAGAAAAGAATCAGAAATTGGAGATGTAGATGGGTTAAGTATATTTAATGCAAAAACATATCTTGGTAATGAAAAGGTAATAAAAAATTCTCGAGGGGTTTTGTCAATAGAAGGAAAGAATTTTAATGTTCTTGGATATGAAATACATGAGGGAATTACTCATTCCAGAGAAAAGCCCATTATAAAAGTTGAAAGAGGATTTGGAAATCGAGGAGATGGGTTTGATGGAGCTATTAAAAGATTTGGAGATGGAATTGTTATAGGGACGTATTTTCATGGAATATTTGAAAACTATATGTTTAGAAATTACATAATAAATATTATTAGAAGGAGAAAAGGATTAGAGGAGATAACTCATGATTCGTATAAAGACAGTATAGAAAGAAATTTAAACTACTTTGCTAAAATCGTAGAAAAAAACGTTAACTTAAATCCTATATTTGAGGGGTAGTATGGATACAACCATAGATTTAAAAAAACTAAAAAAACACGTAAATCCTTTTTTTATAACAATAAGAAAGGATAAAATTATAATAAACAATAAAAGAATGGCTCGTCTTTCGAGATATAAGATGAATAGAATTGAAGAAGAATTAAACATTCCTGTGGTGTATTCAAAAACATATGAATATGTATCAACAAAAGTCGGAAGATTCATCACAAAAAATAAAATAATCTCTCCGAGAGACGTTATAATCGTTGGATTAAGTGGAGGAAAAGATAGTTTATTACTTTTACATCTATTAGAGCCATATAGAAGAAAGTATGGAATAAAACTAATAGCAGCTACCGTAGATGTTAATATAGGAGGTATTAGGCCTTGGAAAGAGGACAGTGAGGGAGTTAAGTTGATAAAACAGCACTGTGAAATGCTTTCAATTCCACACATCACTTTAAAAAGCGAACTTGATGTTGTAGAGTTGTCTGAAATTCTTAGTAAAAACTCAAGAGGTATGGAGTTTTCTCCATGTTTTTCATGTTCGGTTATTAAAAGATATTTATTAAGTAATTTATGCAAAGAAATTTCTAAAAAAGATAACATCCCCTATGAGAAAGTAAAAATAGCGTATGGGCATAATTTAGACGATAATTCAGATACAATATTGGCAAACATGTTTAAAGGAGAGAGGTTAAAATTTATGAAGCCAATAACAAAATTTAATCGTAATGAAGTTGATTATGGAACATTCAAAATCCCTCTTGAGGAATGCACCATTATAAGGCCAATGCTTCCAGTTTTAGAGCAGGATATTGTAAAATCTCTTGAAGAGTGTAATCTCTCTTACTATAAAGATAAAGATGAATGTCCATACAGTAGGGATAGGGGAGATAGTGTAAGAAAAAGATGCCATGAAATTTTAGAAGAAGTGGAGAAAGAAATTCCAAATATAAGAGAGATGATTGTTAGTTCTGCTTTAAAAACTGTTGAATATTACTCAAAAAATCCTATCCTCACAAATGAGAAAAAATAATGATATAATGTTAAATAATTAATAGTTAATAGTATAATATTTTGTAATTTGTAATATGTTAGAACATTGCTTTTACTTTTTCTGCTGCTCTTTTCATGGTTATTCTTATTAGTCCTAAGTTTACTTTTGCATCGGTTAATACGA
>JAADDS010000015.1 GCA_013153845.1 Methanococci archaeon
AAGAACCGGCAACCCAGGAGACGGAAAAATCTTCGTCCTACCAGTAGAAAGAGTCGTAAGAGTAAGAACAAAAGAAGAAGGAAAAGAGGCATTATAAGAAAATTCCTTTTTTGATTTCTTTATTTTTTATTAATCTTTTATTTTCCTTAATAATTATTTTAGATGATTCCTCTCTTTTTTAATTCAATGTGTTTTAAAATAACCTTTTCTATATCTTCGGGTTTGTTTAGCACTTCTATTCCCTCCATCTTTCTAATCTTTTCTACGTTTTCAATATCAACATCTCTCATGTATAAAGTTAATTTTTTATTTCCGGGAAGGATAGTTTCTACGGTTCCTTTTTTGTTATCTGGAGGGAATATATAGACGGGAACTCTCGCTTTCATCGCTTGAGCTACTGAGTTCGTTATCAGCGTGTCTGCAATACCGTGAGCAATCTTTGCTGCTGTGTTTGCAGTTGCAGGAGCCACTAAAAACAGATCATACTTCCCAGTTTGCAGTTTTCCAACTAAAAAAGGAGCATTTGAATTTACTTCAACCCTCAAATCGTAAAATTCATCCTCTAAAACTTGCCATAGTTTGTACCACTTGATCACGATCTTTGCATTTTTGGAGAGGTATACATCCACGTCTAAGTTGTATTTGTTTTTTAACTTTTTCATTATTTCAACAACTTCATTAATTTTATCTCCGCATCCTGTTATGCCCCATGCGATCTTTAACATAAATATCACGTATTATTATAGGTCGATTTATATTATTATTTCCTTTTTTGACTTATTTTTATTTTATATTTATTTTTTTATCATTTTATATCTCTTACTCCTTTTTATATTATTATAAAAAATTTTATTAAAAAAATTTAAAATATCAGCTTATTTCATATACTCATCCTTTAATAATTTTTTATAAATAATTTTTTATATCGATAAATTTAATAACACGTAAACGAATAAATAATTTGACAAATAATTTAAGTAGGTTGAAGTTGGTTTGGTGGGGTTTTATGGATTTGTATGCAATTGCTGAAAGCTTGGTTAGTCATTACGGATATGTGGGGATATTTTTAATATCCTTCACTGAGGCATTTATTCAGCCAATACCTCCAGATGTTTTTATAATTGGGGCATCTTATTTTGGTTTAAATCCAATAATCACTGCAATAGTGGCTACTGTTGGAACTACTCTTGGAGGAATTTTTGGTTATTTTTTAGGATATAAACTTGGACATCCTATTTTTGTAAAAATCTTTGGAGAAAAGCATTTAAAAAAAGGAGAGGAGTTTTTTGATAAATATGGGGTTTATGGAGTAGTTTTAGCAGGATTTTCTCCACTGCCTTATAAGGTTATTGCCTGGCTTGCAGGAATATTCGAAATGGATTTAACCCTATTTGCAATTGGAACGATAGTTGGAAGATTACCGAGATTCTTAGCAGTAGCGTATTTTGGAAACGTTCTTCAAAAATATTATGATATAAAAACGATGAATTTTGAAAATATAAAAATTAGCAACTTTAATTATTATTTGTTTTATCTTATCAACTCTCACTATAATCCAATGCTCGATATATTTATGATTATAATTTCTAAAACTGTTTATCCTCTTGTAGGGATTACTGCATTAACTTTACTCATTAAAAATAAAAAATTGGGAATTAAGTTAATCTCTTCTTTAATCTTTGCAGTTATTTCAACATATGTTTTAAAGTATCTAATTTATGAACCAAGGCCGTATTTGGTGTTGAGCAATGTTCATCTATTGTTGTATAAAGGTTTAGAGTCAAGTTTTCCAAGTGGGCACACTGCTTTGGCATTTGCTACTGCAACGTTTTTGTTTTTTGGATATTCGAAAAAGGTGGGGGTTATTTTCTTAATTTGGGCATTTTTAGTTGGATATAGTAGAGTTTATGTGGGAGTGCATTATCCAATAGATGTGCTTGTTGGAATGATCATTGGTGTTGTCTGTGGATATGTTGTGAATCATCAGTCCTTTGAATGTTTTGTTGAAAAAATAGCCAGTTATGAAAACAAAATTAAAGAGGGGGTTAAAACTATTTTTAAATTGGATAATAAAAGCCAGAAAGTTAAATGAAGAGAAATAATAAAAAATAATAAAAGATAAAAAAGAAAAAAAGAAATAAAAATAAAATATTCATTTTAATTTTTACACTTATTCCTCTTTAAAATACTCGTCATAAACGCCTTCGTCTATTTCTTTCTGAACTTCTTTAGGATCTTTTCCTTCAACTGTTACACCCATTGAACCACAAGTTCCTAAGACCTCTTTTACAGCGTTCTTCAACGTGTAGGAGAGCATAGCATCTCTCTTCATTTTGGCAACTTTTATAACTTGGTCTAAGGAAAGGTTTCCTACAACTTCGTGTCTTGGCTCATGAGCCGCTGTCTCAATTCCTAATTCTTTTTTAATTAATGCAGTTGTTGGAGGAATTCCTACTTCAATTTCAAATTTTCTTGTTTCAGTGTCTACTATAACTTTGACTGGAACTTGCATTCCCTCATAGTCCTTTGTTTTTTCGTTTATTTCATTAACTACTTGCATAACATTAACTCCCAATGGTCCAATTGCTGGCCCTAATGGTGGTCCTGCGGTTGCTCTTCCTCCGGTAACTAATACTTCAACTACCTCCTTAGCCATAAAATTCACCTCATTGTATTTTAGGATTTTAAAATTTTATTAAAAATTTTTATTTTAGTATTTTGTTTGGGTTGTAATTGCTTTATTTAAAATGTTAAGATCCCCTATATAGGTATGGATTTATTGTATTGTGTGTTTTGTTTTGAATTTTTAATGTTTATGTGATAGAATAGTTAATGCATAAATGAGTATATAAAGTTATCCTTCTCTTTTCTGAGATGGATCGTATATGATTGATTCACTTAAAAATTTTTCTATTTTTTATATTTTTTATAAATTGTTATAGAATGATCAACATTTAATAGATTTTAAACGCAATTTCTATATTAACTTCATCAATTTTGACACATTTGGCAAATCCGAGCATTTCTAACTTTACTCTTCCAGCAATAACTTCTTTCTCTTCGAATCCTTTTACTATTTGAGGAATTATATCCACATTTATAACCCTTCCCAGCACTCCATCAGTTCCGTTTCTAACGTCTTCTCTAAGTGTTGAGGTTATAAATACTAAATCTCCATTTTTTAATGTCTTTACAACATCTAAATTTAATGCGTTAATTATAGTGAACGTTTTTATATGATTTTCGATAAATTCGTTAATAGCGGTCTCATTTAGCCCAAATAATCCACAAACTTTCATTTTATCACCAAACTACCTATTCGAAAGTTTGATAATTAAATCTAATAAGCAAAATGTTGTAATCTTTCTATGGGCTTATATATACATAGGATATTCTTTTTTACTCTTTGACATCATCTTTAAGTGTTGTTCTGCTAATTCTTTGAGCTTATTTTCAATGGCTTCCGCTTCTTTAATTAAATTTTCAACATTAACGTTTATATCCAACATTTTGTTTAATATTTCTAAAAGATTAGCACCCCCGCGAGGATCTGGCCTAATTCCCACTGTCTCAGCTAACAAACCAACAGCATCTATTCCTGCATCACCACATCTAATTAAAATATTCCCACTCATCCCTCCAACAACTCCAAATTTAAATATTTCAACGTAATTTTTTAAATATTCTATCATTTTGCTATTATTTGCAATTCCAAATACTTTTTCTGATTTTCCAGCCATTATTCCTCCAAGCGAAATAAAAAGTTCCGCATCTTTCTGTAAAAATGTCTCCACTATTAACTTTGATAGTTCATTTATTTTTGTTGGAGGGATTATCACATCAGAAAATAGCACTACAAGATTTTCTTTTGCATATGCCCTAACAGGAGGATAGGGAATACCGTTTTCAATCGTCGTTAAGGGAGGAACTCCTTCAACTTCAAAGTATCCGAAATATTTTAGATTTAACTCTTTTATTATTTGAAAACCTGCAATGCTCCCCACTAATCCAGTTCCTGGAAACGCTTCCAATATTACTGGGTTGTTGAAGTTTATATCTTCCTTTTCAATAAATCTCATAATCATCCCCTGTATTGGTAGTTGATTAATATTATTTTTTTAAATTTTTTTAAATATTATTTTTTAATATTATGTATATTATGTTGTAATTTTGATTATATACTTTACAATAAAAATATTTTTTACAATAAATTTTACTTAGTTCTTAATGAGGTTCAACATTTATTGTTTTATAGTTTTCTGAATGCTTAACTTTTAATATTTAATATTATTTTTTGGTATTATTGTATTGTTTGAGGGATAAGGATGAGAATTTTAATAATAACAGGAAAACTTGCAGGAGAAAAAGTGAAAAAAGCTGTTGAGAGATTTGGATTTGTGGATGTTCACATTGCGGATATTTCAGTAGCAGCATTTTTAACTCCTAATTTGATAATTAAAGAAATAAAAACATTAGAAAATAAAATTGGTAAAAAATTAAAAGAGATTTATGATTTTGTTTTAGTAACTGGATTGATAAGGCATGATTTAAAGAAAGTTGAAGAAGAAACGGGAGTGAGGTGTTTTAAATCCACGAGAGAAGCGTCAGATATTCCCATACTAATTGAAAATTTAGATAAAATAACACTCTCCACAAAAGAATATGCCGATTTGCAACTCTTAGAGATAATCAAAAAAAGATGTGAAGAAGAGATCCAAAAAGCGGAAGATCTCCCTCTTGGAGAGGGAGATATAAAAATAGGAAATCTAAAAGTTGGAGATAGCTTTCCAATGAGAGTTTTAGGAGAAATAGTTCATGCTCCATGGTTAAAAGAAAAAGAACTCGAAGAAAAAATAAATTATTATTTAGAGAGCGGGGCAGATATGATCGATTTAGGAATGGTAAGCAATGAAGACAATACCGATAAAATAAAAGACATGTTGAAGATTGCGAGAGATTTAACCGATAATCCGATAAGTGTAGATACACTAAATACCAAAGAGTTAATAGAAGCTATAAATTTAGGAGCAGATATGATTCTAAGCGTAGATGCCGGAAATTTGGAAGATCTGATCCCATATTTGAAAGATGCTGAGACGGCAGTTGTTGTATTGCCAACAAACTACAAAATAAACTATATCCCTGAAACAATCGAAGATAAGGTTAAATCATTAGAAAACAATATAAAAAGATTAATAGACGCAGGGATAGAAAAGATTGTGGCAGATCCTATCTTAGAACCTGTAAATAATGAAGGATGTAATTTTGTTGAGAGTGTTATCGCGTGTAGAAGTTTTAAAATGAGAAACAAGATACCTATGTTCTTCGGTGTTGGGAATGTAACAGAGCTTTTTGATGCAGATAGTAATGGAGTCAACGCCTTGTTAACTGCTATTGGATCTGAAATTGGAGCTAATATATTATTTACACCAGAAGCAAGTGCAAAATGCAAATTTTCAATAAAAGAGCTTAAAATTGCATCAAAGATGATGTTTCTGTCTAAAAAAAGGAATTCCCTACCGAAAGATGTGGGGTTTAATTTAATAAATTACAAAGATAAAAGGTTTGAAGAAGAGATAACATTTAAAAACTACTCCATCGAAGTGATAAGAGCCAAAGAGAACGAACGGCAGATATTAGACGAAGGAAGTTTTAAAATAGAGATTGATAGAAAAAATAAAGAAATTGTGGTAATATACTTTAATAAAAGAAGAGATCCCATACTAATGATTAGGGGAAAAACACCAAAAGAGATATATGAGACAGCAATAAGATTAAATTTAATAAAAAAATTAGATCACGCATCCTATCTGGGGAGGGAATTAGCAAAAGCGGAAATTGCTTTAAGGATTGGTAAAAAATATAATCAGGATTTTGATTTGTTTTATAACGAATTTTGGTGGGAAGAATGAGAAAAACTAAAATATTAATAACATTAGGTCCTTCAATTGAAGATAAGTTAGATAAGGTTATAGATTTAATAGATGGCGTTAGATTTAATATGTCTCACGCTACGATTGATTACTGCAATAGATTTTTAAACATACTTGAGAAAAATGACATATCAAAAGTAATGGACTTGAAAGGGATAAAAATAAGGATTAAAAAAGTTAATTTAAAAAATAACATCCTTAAAAAGGGAGAAAAAGTGATAATTGGCAAGGACATTATCTTAAACTACGATATAAAAACTATTGAAAAGGGGCATTTTATCTTAATTAACGATGGAAAAATTAAATTAAAAGTTTTAGAGAAAAAAGATGATGACATTGTTGCAGTGGTAGAGATTGGAGGGGAGATAAAAGAGGGAATGGGGGTTAATCTTCCAGATACAGAGATCGATCTTCCAATTATCGATGAGGAAGACATGAAGAATATAAAGTTTGCAGTAGAAAATGAGTTTGAATATATTGCCCTATCTTTTGTTAGGGATAAAAACGATGTTAAAGAACTTAAAAATATTATTAAGCAATTTGGGGGAGGTTGTGAGGTAATATCAAAAATAGAGACAAAGAAAGGGCTAAAAAATGTAAAAGAGATAGCAAAAGAAAGTGATGGATTGATGGTAGCAAGAGGAGATCTTGGGGTAGAGATTCCAATTGAAAACATTCCGATAGAGCAAAAAAATATTTTAAGAGTTGCAAACAAATGCGGAATCTTATCTATAACTGCAACTCAAATACTTGATTCTATGGTTTACAATCCATTTCCAACAAGAGCAGAGGTTACGGATATTGCCAATGCCATATACGATGGAACTGACTGTTTAATGCTTTCCAATGAAACAACAATTGGAAAATATCCAGTAGAGGCAATAAAAGTATTAAATAAAGTAGCAAAAGTAGCAGACGAACATTATAATGAATTTGGAGATAAGATAGAGTTGGATGTTGAAAGTATCGATGAGGGGCTTGTCTATGCTGTTTATGAACTTTACAAAAAACTTAACACCGACCTTGTAATAACTCCAACTTACTCAGGAAGGACAGCCAAATTAATATCTAAACTGAGGATAGATAATAGGATCATCGCACCTACTCCAAATCTCTCTACTCTAAGAAAACTTAGGTTGGTCTGGGGCGTAGAAAGCTGTTTAATGGATGAATTTGAAGATATGGAGAGCGTAATCAATGCATGTAGAGAAATAGCTAAAAAAGAAATTGGAAAAGGGATCTATCTAATTACACTCGGCCATCCAATTGGCCACAAAAAAACTAACACTATAAAAGTGGAGAGGATCTAAATGATGGGAATTATTAAATGTTGATCTCTTGAACAATATCTAAATAACTTAAATTAAATAATAATTAAATAATATATTAAATAATATCCAGTATGATATTAAGCATCTCTTTGCTGTTAGCAACCAAAACTTTTATTCTATCAGTTGCGTTGAGTTCGAACTTTAACTCCTCTCCATTTTCATCAGTTATTATTGCCCCTGCCTCCTTGCAAATTATGTAAGAGGAGGCAATATCCACAGCCCTAACCTTCGGCCTAACATCAAAGATCGCATCCAAAATGCCGTTAGCAACATAACACATCTCCAAACCAAAAGCCCCAAATATCCTAACTCTTTTTATTTTTTCCCTAAGTTTTTTTATATCAACGTTTTCATCAGGATAGTAGCTTATAATTACATCTTTTGGATTAAAATCTTTAACTTTTATTCTTTTTCCATTTAAAAAAGCACCTTCCCCTATTTTCGCTTCATAGAATCTTTTAGTTAAAAATTCGTAGGTTAATCCAAAGTAGGGATTATTATTTTTAAAAATACCAAAACAGAAGCCAAAAAATGGAATTCCATTGATGAAATTAAACGACCCATCAATTGGATCTATAACTACTGTCCATTCACTCCCTTTATCAATTGCCCCCAACTCCTCACTAACAATATTTACACCCAACGGTTCTAAGTATTTTAAGGCAATATCTTCACTTACCTTGTCAAAAATTTCTGTCTCATCACCACTTGGAGACGTGCCAATAACATAAGATCTATCTTTCCTTCCGAAATACTGCAAAACTTCTTTTTCTATTTCCATTGCAATTCTTTTACCAATCTTACTCCAATCCATAAATATCCCCAATATTGCTCATTAAAATTTTTAGTTTTTATTAATTTTTATATAATATAAAATAATATTTTTTATTTAACGTCTACTCAACTCATCCTTAATTTTTAAATAAGTTATCGGAATCCAAAACATCAAAGACAAAATGTTAAATACTATTATTGGGTAATCATTCTTTAATATTCCATATATTAACCATAGTGTTAATCCAGTTGTGAATGTTATAACAAAAACCAGAGAAATGTTGCTCATGTCCTTTTCCCGTATTGACTTTATTAACTGAGGAAGAGATGCAAACGTCGTTAATGTTCCTGCAATATATCCAATAATTGTAACATCAAATTTCATAATCAAACCACCCATTTAATACTTAATATCCCTAATTTGAAACATCCTAAAAGTATTATGCACTACAAGAGAAAAAATTATTATAAAAACTATTTGCTTAAAAATGAGATTGTTTAAAAATAGAGTAGTTTAATCTACAACCAACCCTTATATATAAATTTAACGAAATAGTGTAAGAAATTTTAATCATTTAAAGGTGGGATGAATGAAAATACCGAACCTTCTAAAAGACAAGCGAATTTTGCTTCTAATAATAGTTGTCACGGCATCAATACTGCTCATTACATTTAAAGGTTTGCAATTTGGGATCGACCTAAGTGGAGGAACGATCATAGTTTTAAAGGCCGATAAACCAATGAACGACAAAGAAATTGAAGCAACAATTAGAATCATTACAGAAAGATTAAACTATAATGGATTGAACGATGTTGTAATCTATCCAAGAGGGAATGATGAAATTGTAGTAGAAATCCCGAAAAGTTGCGACACAGATCGAATAATTAAAATACTGAAACAACAAGGGGTTTTTGTAGCTAAAATTGATAATATAACTGCCTACACGGGAAGTGATGTTCAAAATGTTGAACTTCCACAGAAGATCCCTGAAGGAAACAACTGGGCATACGGAGTTCCTTTTGAACTTACGTTAGATGGAGCAAAAAAATTTGCAGAAGTAGCAAAAGGAAAAGCATATCATAAAGTTTATCTATACATGGATGGGAAGTTAATCTCCGCTCCTGTCTTATCTCCTGACTTAGCAGATGGAAAACCTCATCCAAAACAGGTTATTACTGTTGGTAGTTATCCTCCAACAAAAGAAGAGATCGATGAGGCCATGGCCATATATTCTGCTTTAAAATCAGGAGCTCTGCCAGTGAAATTGAATATTGAATATATGTCAACAATATCTCCAGAGTTTGGTAAGGACTTTTTAAAAGGAACTGCCATTGCTTTACTACTGGCATTTATAGCGGTTGGGACAATTATTAGTATTAGATACAAACAACCAAAGATAGCAATTCCAATTTTAATAACCTGTATCTCAGAGGTTATAATTATACTGGGCTTTGCATCCCTAATTGGTTGGAAGTTGGATCTTCCATCAATTGCAGGGATTATCGCAGCGGTAGGGACTGGTGTTGATAACCAGATAGTTATAACAGATGAAGCGTTGAAAAAGGGTGCAGGAAAGATCAGAGCAAGTATTAAAAGAGCTTTCTTCATTATATTTGCGTCTGCATCGACATCAATTGCAGCAATGCTACCTCTCTTCGTTCTTGGAGTGGGAATGTTGAAAGGGTTTGCAATAACAACAATAGCAGGGGTTTTGATAGGGATCTTTATAACAAGGCCTGCATTCGCGAGAATCATTGAAGAGATGTTTAAAAAGTTTTAATAAAATATTTTAATAATAAAGAGATAAAAATAAAACCATAAAAAACCATAAGAAGGAATATAGAGGGCAAATAACCTTTTAACTATTTCATTTCTTATATAAAAGAAAGTAAAAATAAATAAAAAAATAAAATAGCAAGTCCAAATTATAACTTTTTATGCTTTTTATGCTTTCATTGATGTTTTATATGCCTGACATGCCCAGTAATCTAAAACATCCCTTATAGATTTAATATTCTTCTCTTTTCTTTTTTTAATCCTTGCCATTCGTCTTAACACTTTCAAAGTTTTTTCGATTTCCTCTTCACTCATCAAGGTGGCATTCAACAATAACATAACTGCCTTTCTATCAATATCATCCATAATTCCACCTGTTAATACTAAAACTTAAATTAGTATTATGCTATATAAAATTTTTGGTAATTTGTATGAATAACATCGTTCTTTTTCAATTAAAAGTTATTTTATAACTATTAAAATTTTTTGGATTTCTAATAATTTAAATATATGGTTATATTAAAAACAATAAAAATTATATAACATAATACCAACATCAAAAATAAAACAAATAAAACTAAAAAATAAAAACAAAAATACGAAGGGAAAAAATGATAAGCGACAACGTAAAAAAAGGGATAAAAAGAGCACCAAATAGAAGTTTATTAAAGGCCTGTGGATATACAGATGAAGAGTTAGAAAAACCATTCATTGGGGTTGTTAATAGCTTTACCGAAGTAGTTCCTGGTCATATTCACCTAAAAGATCTCGCAGAGGCAGTAAAAAAGGGAATTTACGCAAATGGAGGAACGGCTTTTGAGTTTAATACAATGGCCATCTGTGATGGAATAGCAATGGGACATGAGGGAATGAAATATTCCCTTCCATCAAGAGAGATCATTGCAGATACAGTAGAGAGTATGGCAAAGGCACACGGATTTGATGGATTAGTTTTAATTCCAAGTTGTGATAAAATAGTTCCCGGAATGATAATGGGAGCTATAAGGACAGGACTTCCCTTTATAGTAGTTACAGGAGGGGCAATGTTTCCGGGAGAACTAAGAGGAAAAAAATATGATTTAATAAGTGTATTTGAAGGAGTTGGAGAATACTTTTCAAAAAAAATTACAGAAGAAGAACTTAAAGAGATTGAAGATATTGCATGCCCTGGAGCAGGTAGTTGTGCAGGACTTTTTACTGCAAACACAATGGCCTGTTTAACGGAAGCCATGGGGTTGTCTCTTCCCTACTGTGCAACCTCGCATGCAACAACCGCTGAAAAGATAAGAATAGCTAAAAAAAGCGGAATGAGGATAGTGGAATTGGTCAAAAATAACATAACTCCTGATAAGATACTAACAAAAGAGGCATTTGAGAATGCCATTTTGGTAGATTTAGCCCTTGGAGGATCAACCAACACAACCCTCCACATTCCAGCGATAGCTAATGAGATAGAACCAGGATTTATAACCTTGGATGATTTTGATAGATTATCTGATGAAGTTCCCCATATTGCCTCTTTAAGACCTGGAGGAGAGCATTTTATAATTGATTTACATAAAGCAGGTGGAATTCCAGCAGTTTTAAAGGTATTGGAAGAGAAGATTAGAAAGAACTGCTTAACAGTTAGCGGAAAGACAGTAGAGGAAATAATTAAAGAGGTTAAATATATTGATTACAATGTAATAAGACCTATCGATAAACCGGTCCATAAAACTGCAGGGTTGAGAATATTAAAAGGAAGTTTAGCCCCTAAAGGTGCAGTGGTTAAGATTGGGGCAGTGGATCCAAAAATGTATAAATTTGAAGGAACAGCGAGGGTCTTTAACAGTGAAGAAGAGGCAGTTGATGCGATATTAGGAGGAGATATAGAAAAAGGAGATGTAGTTGTGATAAGATATGAAGGCCCCGCAGGAGGTCCAGGAATGAGAGAGATGTTAGCCCCAACCTCAGCAATATGTGGAATGGGTTTAGATGATTCTGTGGCTTTAATAACAGATGGAAGATTTAGCGGGGGAAGTAGGGGGCCTTGTATTGGGCATGTTTCTCCAGAAGCAATGGCTGGAGGGCCGATAGCAATAGTTGAAGATGGAGATCGTATAAAAATAGATATGATAGGTAAAAAATTAGATCTGTGTTTAGAAGAGGAAGAGATAAAAGAGAGGTTATCAAAATGGAAAAAACCAGAACCAAAAGTTAAGAAAGGATACTTGGCAAGATATGCTAAGCTGGTTACCTCTGCTGATGAAGGAGCAGTTCTGAGATAATCATAAACAAATTTTCAAACTTAACAATTAATTTTTCTCTGTGATTTCTTTAAAAAATTTTTAAATGATTTAAATGTTTTCGAATAAAAGTTTCTGTTCCTATATTTTTATCTTCAATATCATACATGTTTAGTTTTATTTTTCATCGTTTCTTATTATTAAATTTTATTAAGTTTTATGCTATTATTTTATGCTATTATAATGTTAATTGCCATCCAAAATAATCGTCCAACTCAAAAAGTGGTGAAGACATGATAAGGGAAATATTTAACTCTATAATGGGAGAGGGAAAGTATATTGGAAGGAGATTCATATTTATAAGATTTGCTGGTTGTCCATTAAATTGTTTATATTGCGATGAAGAAGACAAAAAACACGTTAACTTGGTTGAGCAATACCCAAGTAGTGGAAAATTTGAAAGACAGAATCTTGAAAGTGTAGAAGATATTATAAAAGCAGTAAATAGATTAAAAACACCCGATCTGTTTTCGGTATCATTTACCGGAGGAGAGCCCCTTTTATATCATAAAGAAATTAAAGAAATATCAAAAATCCTAAAAGATCTTGGATATAGGACATTTTTAGAAAGCAATGGCATATTTCCAGAAAGAATTTTCTATTTTGACATTGCATCAATTGATATAAAATTAAAGGATCACTTTAAAAACATAGGAGAAGAGGAGTATAAAAAAATATACAAGAATGAGTTAAAAACAATTAAAAAATTTTATGATATGGGAACAGATGTATATGCAAAAGTTGTAATAACAAAAGATAGTAAAATAAATGATTTAGTTGAGATTTCAAAAGATTTAAGTGATATAGGGGATGTGATGTTGTGTATACAACCAGCCACACCAATAAATAACATACAACCCCCCTCCCAAAAAACTCTATTTAAGATGATGGAGGCATGTGGAGAACATTTAAAAGACAATATAATGCTAACTTTGCAAATACACAAGATCTTAAATATATTATAGAAATTCATATTACAGAGATTATTATAGAAACAAAATATTCACATCAATTGTTTAAATATTTTTTAGTTTCTTAGTTAGTAGGTATTGCATGTTATAAGAATTTATAAACTTGACATATAAACCAAAGATGATTAGAATATCAGCAATAATAAATCATTAAGCACTATAAAAAATAAAAACCATAGAAATTATCTCCTCCTTTAATCAGAAAAGGAGTGTAGGGGATCTTGCTGTATCGCGATCATCCTCATTGAGCGAATGCCCTCTTCTCGCGACGCGCCCAGATCCCCACAACTGAAAAACTGTCCCCTCAACTTCGAACCCGCTATCATCGCAACTCTCTGGATATGCTCCATGTGGGTCGGTTTCGTTGAGGGGCAATATTTAATAATATATTGCTAATTATATAAATTTTTAGCAAACTAACCAACAGAAAGGTGATAGGATGAAATATGTTGTAGGGCATAAAAGCCCAGATACTGACAGTATTGCCTCAGCTATTGTTTTAGCTTACTTCTTAGATTGCTATCCTGCAAGATTGGGAGATGTAAATCCAGAAACAGAGTTTGTTTTGAGAAAATTTGGAGTTATGGAGCCAGAATTGATAACCTCAGCTAAGGGTAAAGAAATAATTTTAGTTGACCACTCAGAAAAGAGTCAAGGGCTTGATGATTTAGAAGAAGGGAAGTTAATAGCTATTATAGACCACCACAAGGTTGGTTTAACAACTACTGAGCCAATTTTATACTATGCTAAGCCAGTTGGTTCAACAGCAACAGTTATTGCTGAACTCTACTTCAAAGATGCTATCGATTTAATTGGAGGGAAGAAGAAAACATTAGGAGCAGATTTAGCCGGCTTATTATTAAGTGCAATAATATCAGATACTGTTTTGTTTAAATCACCAACAACAACTGAATTAGATAAAGAGATGGCTAAAAAATTAGCTGAGATTGCTGGAATAAGCAATATAGAAGAGTTTGGAATGGAGATTTTAAAGGCAAAGTCAGTTGTTGGTAAATTAAAGCCAGAAGAAATTATTAATATGGACTTTAAGAACTTTGATTTCAATGGAAAGAAAGTTGGAATTGGACAGGTTGAGGTTATAGATGTCAGTGAGGTTGAGAGTAAAAAGGAAGATATATATAGATTGTTAGAGGAGAAATTGAAGAATGAGGGCTATGATTTGATTGTCTTTTTAATAACTGATATTATGAAAGAGGGCAGTGAGGCATTGGTTGTTGGTAATAAGGAGATGTTTGAGAAGGCCTTTAACGTCAAAGTTGAAGGAAAGAGCGTATTTTTAGAAGGAGTTATGTCAAGGAAGAAGCAGGTTGTTCCTCCATTGGAGAGGGCTTATAATGGCTAAATCTTTTTAGATTTTAATTTTTTTAACAATAAATAAGAACACATAAATATGTGTATTCACATAAAATACTCTTCTACATAAAATACTTTTGGTGAGACCATGCCAAACATAACACTATCAATTCCAGAAGAAATATATCTTAAAATGAAAAAACATAGGGAAATAAAATGGAGTGAAGTTGCAAGAAAGGCAATAATCGATTATTTGAGAAAAATAGAAGAATCTTATGAAATTTCATCAGAGGAACTTCTTGAAGAACTTGGAGAAGAGTTTAAAAAAGACATTGAGGAGACCGATTTAGAAGTTTATGAAAAGGGATATAAGAAAATGAGGGAGGAAGAATGGAAAAGACAATCTATGATACAAACAAGCTTATAGATGCATATAAAAATAATGAAGAACTAAATGGATACACTACAATTTTTAGTATTATTGAATTTCCAAAGGCATTAAAACTTGGCTTAAAAATTATATATCCATCAAAGGAAGATTATTCCTTAGCTATAAAACTTTCAAACAAACTTTTAAAAATTGGGAAGCCAATTCCAGCAGTTGATATTCTTGTTTCAGCAATTGCAATAAATAGAAAAATGAAACTTATAACAAAAGATAATCATTTTTCAAATGTAAAAGAGATTTTTAATGAATTTGATGTTATAATTGAGGGATGATTTATGCACTATTCCATAATAAAACCAAAATGCAAAAAAGAGGTTATAGAGATAGATAAGGGTTCATTAAAAACAAAGAGGAAGTTTGCGTTTTTGTTAGAAGTTGGAGACAAAATTTTAAATATTAGGGAGTTTTATTCTACTAATGATGATGTTGAAGTTGTAGTTGATTACTCTTTTACTGATTCAAAGAGGCCAAAAGAAAAGATAATCGTTTATACAGTAAACTCTATCGAGAGGGATTAAAATGGATTTAGAAGGAAAATGCTGTTCACTTCATACAATTGGAGGAATTGTCTTCGGATATTTAGCAAATTATGTATACACTGCTGGATTAGGAATGTTCAGTGGAATTGCAACATTGATATTCTTGTTCATCGGAGCAGTGATCTCTGGACACCTATCTGCCAAACTATTTGGAGAGAGTAGTTTAAATCAAAAGCAGTGGTTAAGTTGTGGAGTTCTTCCGTTTTTTTTAGTGGCAATAGTTGTATGGATCCTAAAATATAACAACTTAATATAAATAAAAAATTAAGAAATAACAATAACAAAAAACAGCAATCCTTATTTAAAATTGGTTCCTTTTTTAATTTTAATTTAGCTTTTTCAATTTTAATTAATATTCTATTAATATTTTGATTTAATATTCCTAATTAATTATCTTGATCTTCCCAATTAACATCAAAACTTTAAATTATCCTATAAAAAATATTCTGCTCAACAATTTAAATGATTTAGAATTATTCCCCAAGGTGATCGACTTGTTTATAGGAATAGATGATACAGACAGCCCAAACAAATACTGCACAACCTATATAGCCACACTACTACTTGAAACACTGAGAGAAAATGGATACACATTAGATCTTCCAAAATTGATAAGGATGAATCCAGCAGTTAAATATAAAACGCGGGGAAATGGTGGAATCTCACTTAGGATATTGGATAATTTATCATCAAAAGATAAAGAAGAGATTAAAAATATAACGATAAAATTAGTTGAAAAATACTCTGACTTTGATTGCGATAACACAAACCCCGGGATTGTTTTTATAGACGAAGAGAAATATAAAGAACACAGAGAAAATCTAAAACAATACTACAAAAAAGTTCTATATGATATAGTTGACATTGATTTTGCTGAAAGATTTATTTCAAAAATTGGAGGGCAATTTATAAAATACAAACTTGGAAGAGGGATTATTGGTGCGTTAGGGGCTGTTTCTTCAACACCTCCATACACATACGAGTTATTGACTTATAGAAAAAAAGAAATGTGGGGTAAAAAAAGAAATATTGACGAAAAAAGCGTTATAGAGATGGATAAATCTACATTTCCATATACCTACGATAACTATGATTATGAAAACGAAAAAGTGTTAATAACGCCAAATACTCCCTGTCCTGTCCTTTATGGTATAAGAGGAATAAATAAAGAAGTGTTATTAAAAGCAAAAGAGATGATTAAAGGAGAAACCCCGGAAAAATACACAATTTTTAAAACAAATCAAGGGACTGATGTTCATTTAAGGAATATGAAAATTAAAGAGATCTATCCAAATACAGGAGTAATTGTTTATGGAAAAGTTGTTAGAAATCCTAAAAATATAGAAGGAGGACATGTTTTGTTTACTATGTCTGACGGAAGTGGAGAGATCGATTGTATTGCATATGAGCCCACAAAAGGATTTAGGGACATTATCAGAGAGTTGATCGTTGGGGACTATATAGGTGTTTATGGAACAGTGAGAGAATATCCCCTTGAAATAAATATTGAGAAAATAAAAATTCTAAAATTGGCAAAAAAATATATTAAAGATAAAAAATGTCCGAACTGTGGAGGAACATTGAAAGCAAAAGGGAAAAAACTTGGATATAAATGTAAAAAATGCAAAATCATAATTCCATACGAAAACATAAAAAAAATAGAAATCGAACGGCATATAAAAATCGGATTCTACGAAGTTCCAGGATCTGCAAGAAGACATCTAAGCAAACCAATTCAAATTATCGACTTCAACCTTTTAGAAAATGAATAATCAAATATAAGAAAATAAAGTGAAACCTTTCTGGTTGCTAATATCACACATTGCGTTAAATTACTTTTTTGTGATTATTGAACTTATTTTTTAATTTTTTCTATCTCTATCACGAAACGTGCTTATTTTAATAGATGAAATCTTAGAATATTTAAAAGAGAAGAAGAATTTCCATCACGAAACGTGCTTATTTTAATAAATACCAATTTTCGTTATTTTTAACCCTAACATATTTCCATCACGAAACGTGCTTATTTTAATATGTTTTTAAGTTTAACTATTTGCTTTTTTATTATACCCTCATTTCCATCACGAAACGTGCTTATTTTAATAACATAAACATTTTTTGGAGGGATAAAATGGAGATTACGGATTTCCATCACGAAACGTGCTTATTTTAATGATGCTTAAATTTAAGTAAATATTGTTATAGTATAAATTTGTTATTTCCATCACGAAACGTGCTTATTTTAATCCATTTCTGCTCTTTTCTTTACTTGTTTATCTGATAGATTTCCATCACGAAACGTGCTTATTTTAATTTCTAAATTTTTTAAGATGATATTTTTTATGAGATCTTGGATTTCCATCACGAAACGTGCTTATTTTAATAAAATATTTGGGTTATGGCTCATAACCTTGCTTTTGATTATATTTCCATCACGAAACGTGCTTATTTTAATTCTGTTTTTGTGCGTCTCTCTGTGCTTGTTGTTTTAATGTGTTATTTCCATCACGAAACGTGCTTATTTTAATAATAAATAAATGCAACGATTTATGTTGTTTAGATATATTTCCATCACGAAACGTGCTTATTTTAATGGGAAATCTATTCCTTCCTCTCCCATTTTTACTAAACCAATTTCCATCACGAAACGTGCTTATTTTAATTTTATGGGTGGTGTAAATGGTTAAAGTGTATGCAAAAAATAATTTCCATCACGA
>JAADDS010000056.1 GCA_013153845.1 Methanococci archaeon
ATAATTTTTCTACCCCCAAATAACCCCTTTTCTTTATAAACCCTATAACAAAACAATTCAGACGTATATTTAAAAAACAACAATAAATAATTAATAAAATCAAATAACTAAAATAATCAACCGTGGATTTCTAAAAACAACTATAAACAATTAAAAACTCTAAAAAATCTCCATAATTAGATACATCTAAATATATAAAATAATAAAATAAGCCACCCCTTCGAAACCAACAAAAACCAAATAAAAAATAAAAACTAATACAAAAAACTCAAAACACAAAAAAACAAAAACAAACAACGAGATAAATAGCTATAAACTTAATATTATATATGATTAAAATATAAAATTAAATATAAAATGTCCTTAATATTATTTGGTGGTAATATGTTAGGAATTGCTGTAAAGCCGAGTAAGATAGAGAATATTTTAGAGTTTGGAAAGTTTGTTCGTAAATATTTGGAATACTATGTTGTGGATGCGGAAAACAATATAATAGCTGATGAGGATATACTTGAAAAGTTGGATAAACTCTCGAATGTGGTTATGACGATTCAGGCAAAAAGAGAGAATGCATTTGAGTTGGTGGAGTTATATGGCTCTTATGACTTTATACAATGTATAGTTTTGGGAAATAAATACTACCTAAGTGAAAAAGAGAAAGGGTATGGAAATGATAGGATCTTGAATGTTATTGAAAAAGCATTGGAATATGATGTTGACGTTTGGGTAGGAACCGAGGGGGTTGAACAGTTAGTTAAAAATATTGTGGAGGATAACGATCTTGTCTCCTATTACATATACGGGCAGGAGTCAACATTATCTTCAAAAAAGGCAATATATGTTCCCTTTGCCACAAATATTAATAATTCAATGTTAACATTAATGGAGGACTATTTAAAGAGAAGAAGAAACTATCGTGGAAATTGGAAGGAGTTTATTTTATCATTAAACAATAAAATGATGATAAACAATATAAAAAATAATAATGATATTATCATTGGTTTTCCAATCTTTCCAAATAGAGAAGAGGTTTTAAATTTCTTAAAAATGATGAAATGATCATTTATGTATTTTTATTCGTTTGAAGTTTGTTTTTAATTTGTTTTTTATATTTTAAATTATATTAAATCTTTCTTATTTTATTAACTGAAGATAGTTATAATTCCTGCAAGAGAATAACCAAAAAGAAGGAATGTTAATGTTTTTTCTCTTTTATGCTCGTATATATGTGGAACAAGCATTAGAAAAGCTCCTAAAAACACCCCTCCTGAAAATGCAAGTAATATTTTTGGATCTATATTATTCAGCACTGTTAATCCAAATATTGTTCCGAAAATGGTTCCTAATGATATAATAATTCCAATAGAGAGAGGATTTCGATAAACTCCTTTAAGAGGAGAGATCAAAACGAATCCTGCTGGAAATTTATGCATTAGTATTGCGAGATAAAGAGGAAGCCCTATATTGCTTATGTAGGACACTGCGATAACTATTCCATCTATAAACGTATGTATAAAAAATGAAATTGGATATATAAATTTAATATTTTTCACTTTTAAGTTGTTGCACTCTAAACAGTATTTTTTTGACATTGGGCAGAAAGAAAGGTATCGTTCTATAAGATAAACAAAAATACATCCCAAAATCACATAAATTGAATACATTTTAAAATATGCTTTTGGAATTAGAATTAAGGTTGAAACTCCAAGTATAAATCCGAAAGAAATTGCCTCAAACTCATACTTGTATTTAATTGGAACTGATCGATAGGCCAAGATCTCTCCAACCATCATTACAAGGAAACATAATACAGCAATAAATAAAGGAATTTGATTCATAATCCTCACCAATTAGTAAAATAATAAATTGCTTTTAGTTTATTATTGGGTTTTTGATTTTTTAATTATTATATTTCATCCTTTTATTTCAGTATTTGATTTTATAATTTTTATTTAACGTTAATATTAGGGTTTCTAATACCCTACGTGAGTAAAAACAATACATATTATTTTTAATGAAGATCAATCATAACATTATATATCAACCAATTGGTTGGTAAAGTATTTATTCTAAAAGTGTAAAAAATAATTAATACCTACTATTAGATGATCAATTAACCAAACTTGGGGTGATACTTTGGTAGTTAAAATAGGCATAATAAAGTGTGGAAATATAGGAATGTCTCCTGTTGTTGATTTGGCCTTAGATGAGAGGGCAGATAGGAAGGATATTGCAGTTAGGGTCTTAGGTAGTGGGGCAAAGATGGATCCAGAGTCAGTGGAAGAGGTTACCAAAAAAATGGTGGAGGAGGTTAAGCCGGACTTTATAATATATATCGGTCCAAACCCTGGAGCTCCTGGACCAAAAAAAGCAAGAGAAATTTTAAGTGAGAGTGGAATTCCTGCGGTTATTATTGGAGATGCTCCTGGTTTGAGAGTTAAAGATGAGATGGAACAGCAGGGTTTAGGATACATAATTATTAAGTGCGATCCAATGATTGGTGCGAGAAGAGAGTTTTTAGACCCTGTAGAGATGGCATTATTTAACTCAGATGTTTTAAGAGTTTTAGCAGGAACGGGAGCTTTAAGAGTAGTTCAAGAAGCAATAGATAAGATGATCGATGCAGTTAAAGAGGGTAAGGAAATAGAATTGCCAAAAATTGTAATCAATGAGCAGAAGGCAGTTGAAGCAATGGAATTTACCAACCCTTACGCGAAGGCAAAGGCAATGGCGGCCTTTGTTATAGCTGAGAAAGTTGGAGATGTTGATGTTAAGGGCTGTTTCATGACAAAAGAGGCAGAGAAATACATACCAATTGTTGCCTCAGCCCATGAAATGATAAGGTATGCTGCTAAGTTGGTGGATGAAGCGAGAGAATTAGAGAAAGCTAATGATTCAGTTAGTAGAAAACCACATCATCCAGAAGGTAAAAGGTTGAACAAAAAAGCGTTAATGGAAAAGCCAGAATAATCAAATATATTAATAAGCTTATCTTATTTTAAATTATTTATATAATCATTTTAACATAACTTTTAACTTTTTATCTTTTATTCCACATAATATATTATCTGATTCTTTTATTTTTTAGTAGTTATTCCTTTATTGCTTTGCAGATCTCTTTTAATAATTTTAACTTATTGCCGTTATACTCAACCTCAACACACCCACACATCTCCCAGTGTTGTCTTGGATATTTTTTAGTTTTGTATGTTCTTGGTTGTAAACCGAGTTTTTTCAATGCTTTTTCAATATCTTTTAATTTTACGTTCTCTATGGCCAAGTTCTTCGGCACTTTTCGACCTTCTCTTCTACTCTTCTTTTTGTCAATATATGCGGGCCATATGATCATATTTATCCCTCACAACCATCCGGATCTTCTGAATATGTAAACAAATGTCATTATTATTATAACCATAAGAGCAAGAATAAGCCAGAATCCTTCTGGATTGTTTGCCAGTGGCAAGTATGAAAAATTCATCCCATATATTCCAGTTATCCACATTGGAACTGCAAATATCGTTGTAACCATTGTTAATATTTTCATTATTTGATTCATTTTTATATTTTCTAATGATAGGGTTATATCCATCATAGACGTTAAAACTTCTCTGTATGTGGCAGACATGTCTATAAGTTGTAGTGTATCATAGTATAGGTCTTCAAAGTTCTCTCTGTCTTCTTTTGTAGTTATTGGTAAATATTTTCTTTTTAATAAAACTAAAACATCTCTATTAGCAATTAGGGACTTGTGAAAGTAAACCAAAGTTTTTCTTAAACCAAGTATTTTCTCCATAACCTCTCTGTCGTATCCTTCAAGTAATCTATCCTCTAAGTCCTCCAACTCATCCTCTAAATTCATCAATATCCTTGAATAACTTCTTGTAATTTCATTTAAGATATGGTAAAGTAAAAAGCCGATTCCTCTTTCAAATATTGTAGTTGGTTTTTTTGTTGATATGAGTTTGTGTAGTCGGCCAATTGCTTTTATTTTATCTGTGTGAATTGTTAATAGAACGTTTTCTTTTATAAATATCCCAAGTGATGTGGTGGTTATATCTTCTTCAAAGAGAGGGGCTTTATAGATTATTAAATAGAAGTCCTCATCCTCCTCTACCCTTGGAATTTCCTGTTCATCTAAACCAATTTGTAGATCCATGGTAGGGATGTTGATCTTTTTTGATAGTTTATACAATTCTTCATCTTTTGGGTCATAGCAGTCAATCCAAATTAGTTTATAATCTTCAAATTTTAATTCATCAAGTTTTGGTTCTTCAATTCTGTTATCTTTTGTTATTGCAATTACAGTAATCATATTAGCCCTTTGAATATTTTATTTTTATTTTCTTTTCTGTTTTTATATATTTGGCTTTTGTCGTTATTTTTGTTGATTATTGTTTTTTATGTTGTTTTTATTTGATTTTGTAAATAGAATAACGGAGAGTATTATTGTTATGGAGATGTAGATTATAATATAGACAACAAAGGATATAAAGCCAATATTCCCAAGTAGATAGTTTCCTCCTGTGATTATCAACTCCCGAGCAACGAATATACATATCAAATAGAAGAAATACTTTTTAAAGATTTCTAAGATCCCTTCCTCCGAGTGGATAACTGTATCAACAAACTTTCCAACTGTTAAAATTATGAGTGAGAGGATCAGTGAATTTACAAAGTGGAGTAGGAATTCTCCAATAAATTCGTTAGGAGAGGTAAGTCGAGAAGAACTGATAGAGTATGTAAGCCCAATAATTAGGACAAATATTGCAATAATCGCTGATATTGGAAACACTCTTCCAACTCCAAATTCCTCCTTTTTCTTCATTTTTTCCATTAATGTTTTTCTAACTCCGACTCCTTCGGATAGTATATACAATCCGATCAATCCAACAACTATTCTCCAACCTATATCTGCAAACACAGCATACAACAACAAAGAAAACCCAATAAACGTTAAAATTAGGGGGATGTATTCTTCCATCGTCTTTTTTATAAATTCCTGAATTAAATAATATGTAGATTCTAATGTCTCACTTTGTTTTACAATTATTCTCTTCTTCCAAACGAATATGTTTTTTGATTCTAAGTATTTTAAGATCATTTCATCCTCTTTTCCATCCGAAACGAGGTAAATAAAATCAGGATTATATAGATAAGTTAGAAAATCGATCTGTTCCTTTAATCTTAAAGCACATTTTTCTGATTCAACATCAACGTGTCCTGAGATAGTTGCTATCTTCACATCCTTTCCACTTGCTTTTAACTCATCGTATATTTTAACTCCTCCAAGAATCGCATTAACATCACTATCTCCTGGATCTGCCAATCCAAGCTTTATTAGTGCTTTTATGTTCTCTTCTCTTCCCAATATAGGGGTTTTTAAACCTGCTTTTCTACCAACATCGTCATCAATATCAACAATAAGAACGAGATAATTCTTTACATTTTCTTTTTGCATTGTTAATCCCTCGTTCAGAAAATAAATTTAAACAATTAAATGGTGTATAAATTGTAATGGATATATATCAACCATAATGAAATGCCATAACGCATTAAATTACTATTGCTAATTAGATGTGAATTAATAAATAGTTCTTTAACTGTTCACGATAGATCTATGAAATATTGAACTTAATAACTTTTAATTCTTTATCTTTCTTATGTATTAGGTAGTATATAAGTGTAAATTTAAGAACAAATAGAAGTTTTTAATGCGGATATTTATTTATGATTTTCTATATTAAAACTTTTCATCCAAAGATCGAGTTCTTCAATAAAGGTTTTATTGTCTAATTGTTTGATATTAAAATCAATTTCTGGAATTTCTATATCTAAATCAATTTCAAATGCACTTCTGCAAAATTCTTCATAGTCAATCTCTACTTCTGGGATTAATCCTCTCCCTTCTTTATTTATTTTTTTAACCCCATAAAGTTTTATCCCATACTTTCTGGCTAAGTTTTTTAATGCGTTAAATATCTCCAAGTCATAGATCTTGTTTAAAATGATCCCTTCAACTTTAATTCCGCATATTTTCTTTAATAAGTGATAATAAGAAACCGCTTCTATAAAAGCTCCTTCCATCCCACTTAAATTACATGCACTTACTATATAAACGGGAAATCCAAGTTTTTTGGCTATTTGATAAGAAGACATATTTTTAAATGAGGCAGTAAACGCTCCCATAACCCCCTCCACTATAACGTAATCATAACCTCCCTCTTTTACATGGTTTAAGAATTCTTTTACATCAACCCAACCCCTATTTCCAATCTTTATGCTGTTGTATTTTGTCATCTTTTCTCTTAGGAGGTAGAGAGAGGGAACAATATCTCTAACATCTCCTCCTATTTTTGCTACAAAGATTTTTCCTTCCAACTTTGCTGAAAGTGCTGCTGTTAAAAAGGTTTTTCCAGAATTTGAGGATGTTGATAGTAAAATAACTCCTTTTATCCTGTTTTTTCTACTTTTTTCTCTTTCCGCATTTCTATTTGTATTTTCACTTGTATTTTTACATCCATTGGTCTCTTTATTTTTAGTTAACTGGTTTTTTAGGGATCTATTTTTTAATTTTTTCTTTATCAGTTTATTTTTTTCAAATATTTTCTCTTTTTCATCATCGCTAATTTTAAGATGTTTTAAAAAATTATCTCTAACAAATTCATTATCTAAAAAGTTATGAACCATTGTTCCAAATATTTTCCCCTTAAAAGCTCCAGAAATAATTTCTTTTGATGATCCTACCTTGTAATCGATTTTTTTAACATTTGATATTGTTAAGATCTTGGTTTTTTTATCAAAAATCTCAATATTTCCATAAGTGTGGCAATGAAATCCAAATCCAACCCCTTCTCCAAAAATTGACTTTTTTAGATTAAATTCAACCCTGTCAGTGCAAACTAAGGGTGAGAAGTTAACATCAAGCAAACCTAAACCTTCTTTAATTATTGGAACGTTGCTTTTTCTCCCAATGTCTATTTTATTTGATAAAATTTGAAATCCACTACATATTCCAATTATATATCCATCAAAATTTAAAATCTCATTTTTTAACTCGTTAGTTAGGGATTTACTTTCAATTAAACTACCTCCAGGAATTATTATACAGTCGAGGTCTTTGATTTCCTTAAAATTTTTTTCATCAATGATCTTTGTCGGAAGATCTCCGAAATCTTCAAATAGTGGAAGAGATCCTTTAATATCCAAAATACCAATTTCCATACTATCACCAAATACCTTTAAAAAATAAGAGAACAATTAGAGAAAAAATTAGAGAAATAAGATAACTAAGATAATATTAATAAATAAGTATGTAAGATAGTTTGGGATGTCAAATGAACCTAAAAAATGATAAATTTAAAAAGATAATTGAAATTTTAAGCTTGATCTTTACGTTTGAGATTATTATCAGTTTTATTCTTTCAACATATAATCCGCCATATCAACCTCTACTGATTAAATTAGATTATATCTCAATAATGTTCTTTACATTTGAGTTTGTTTACAACTTTTATTATTCAGAGGATAAAATAAAATTTTTTAAAGATGTATATAATATAATCGATGCTATTGTAGTGATAGCTTTTATTCTCTACTCTTTACAGATATTCTATTCAAAGGCCTTTTTAGGGCTTAGAATAATAAATCTTCTGAGAATTTTGGTATTGCTTAGGGTAATAAAGTTGAGAAGATTGGAAGAAAACTCAGCCCTTATGAACTTTTTAACTTTATTAACTATCTGCTTCATCTCTTCTTGCTTAATATGGATTGTGGAATCGGGAGTTAATCCAAAGATAAACAATTTCTTTGATGCATTTTATTTCACTACCATTTCTATAACTACTGTGGGATATGGAGATATAACTCCAAAAACTGACATGGGAAAACTTATAATAATCTTCTCAGTTCTTATATTTATATCCGGTTTATTAACTTCTTTACAAAAAGCATTAAAGGGAGATTAAATGGAAACATACGAGAAAATTGAACTTGGGATATTTTTCATATTTTTGCTGATCTTAACTGAGTCGCTAATTCTTATGAATACAGAACATTGGGATTTCTTTACAGCGTTTTACACATCTGTTATTACAATTTCAACAGTTGGTTATGGGGACTTTACTCCAAAAACATTTTTAGGAAAATTATCGATTATAATATATATATTCCTGGGTGTTGGAGCTGTTGCTTATACCATGGGAAATATTGCAAGTTTCTTTATTGAAGGTCATTTTAAAAAGTATTTTAGGTTGAGAAAAATGATGGATAAAATAAAACGACTGAATAATCACTACATAATTTGTGGTTATGGACGATTAGGAAAAGTTATTGCAGAAGAGTTTAAAAAATGCAACATTCCATTTGTTATTATAGATTCAGATGAAAAATTATTAAGAGATGCGATAGAGCATGATCCCAACCTTACATGTATTGTTGGAGATGCAACATCTGATGATATATTAAAGAAAGCAAAAATAGAAAAAGCAAAAGGGCTGATCTCAGTAGTTTCATCCGATGCTGAAAATGTTTTTATAACGTTATCAGCAAAGAAATTGAATCCAAACATATACATAGTCGCAAAAGCAGAACAGCCATCTACGTTGGATAAATTAATAAAAGCAGGAGCTGATAGGGCTGTTTGTCCTTACATAGTTGGAGGAATGGAAATAGCGAGAATAGCAGTTAACCCCGATATTGTGGAATTTATCCACTCCTTGGTTGCAACAGAGGAAGATATGGAGGTTAGAAGATACGTTGTAAAAAATAAAGATCTCGATAACAAACTTTTAAAGGACTCTGGAATTAGAGAAAAAACAGGAGCAACAATTTTGGCAATTAAAAAAGGAGATAAAACAATCACAAGTCCTCCTCCTGATACTGTTATAAATGTTGGAGATATAATATACGCCTTCGGAACAAAAGAACAACTCGAAAAACTCAAAATGTATCTTGAAGGATATTGATCTAAAATTAATCCAAAATAGAAACCTAAAATAGATATAGATAAAGTATATACCGATAAATAACCAAAATAATCAAAATTAATTAAATATTCAAAAAGTTAAAAATTTTAAAAAGATTATTGTTCTTCCTTGATTAAAACAGCATTGACTGTTCCATCTTGCCCTGGTCTTGAAGTAACTTTTGCTAATCCGAGTTCTGTTTCAATAATTGCTCCTTTTGTTATAACATTTCTTCTAACGTAGTGTATATTAGCGGAGTTCTCTTTGACTGTTATAATCTTAACCTTCTTACATGTATTTGTCTCAGGATCTAAAACATTTGCAAATCCTGTTCTAACTATTTTGACTTTCAAATTGCCTCCTTTTGTTCTAACTTTTTTTGTTTTAAATGTTTCCTCTGATACGTGCGTTTCTATTGGCTCTCTTCCCATTTCATATTTTCTCTTTTTTCTTGGTAATCTATACAATCCTCCTGTTGGTTTTCTTCTACTTTTTCCTTGCCATACGCTCATACCAACACACCCTTTCTTATTTTATGTTTTATTTTTTATTTTTTTATTAATTTTTTTAATTTTTATTCAATTAATTTTTTCTAATTAATGTTTAGGTTTTATTTTTTAAGTTTGTTGTTTTCATTATTTATTATTTAGGTTGCCCATTTTAATCTAATTCAATTGTTCGTTTAATTATTTATAATTATAATATCGATTTTAATCTATCAACTTTACTATCTTTCTTTTTTAAGTTTTAGTGTGTTTTGTAGTTAAAAGGAAAAATTGATTAGATAAAAAGGGTCTAAGCCATGCGAGTCCGTTAAATAATAACATAACAAGTTGTAGTATAAAAACTTAACTCTAAAATTATTTGGCAAGTGTGAATCTGACATCATCATCTCCAACATCAAACAACCCCAATCGAACTCCTGCATCGATCCAGCCGTAGGCATAGTTTAGACATGCAAATGCATTAACATAGTCCCCCATTTTTAAAAATGCCTCCGCATCTTTAAAATAACTCTCTATCATAACTAAAAAATCTTCTGCAACATCATAAAGTAAACTTCTCTTTGGAGGAAGTCCTTTTTTAATTATTTCTATGGCTTCCTCAGTTCTTTTTAAATAATTTTTAATCTTTTCATCAGATATTTCCCTCACCACTTCCACCTCTTTTAAAAATAACTACAAATTCTCTCAAACATCAAATCAGTTGGATCCTCTAAATCAATAACCTTTAACCTCTTTCCAAGATTTTCTTCAACATATTTTACTATATTTTCAACATTGGTCGTGTGAATCATCCTACCTTTTTCAATGAGATACTTATCAACTCCCAAAAGTTCCTGAGGATAGCAGGAGACGGTGGGGATTCCAAGTATTGCACTTTCTCTATTCATCGTTCCTCCTGCTCCTATCATAAAATCAGACATGTAAAGGAGTGATAAAGCATCTATCGTGTCTTTTGGGACTATAACCCCAATTTTTTCGTATACTTCTTTTTGATGTTCATCTCTTGGAAAAACCACTATGTTGCAGTCAAATTTATTTTTAATTTTTTTTATGATCTGTGGGATGACATCTTTATGCCCATTGCAGTATGAAGAGTTTGGGCATGGTCTCATAACAAATGTTGGGTTGTTATTTTCAATTCCAAGGTCTTTTAAAACGTTGTGATCTATTGGGTAGTATCCTTTCAGCCGTGAGTTTACATTTGCAACTTCACATGTTCCATCAAAATTTATAAAATCTCTTCCTCCAAATGTTCTTAACTTATTTTCATCCGTGGCTATTGGTTTTATGATCTCGTTTGCTATTGGGAGGGTGAGTTTATTTTGTGCCTCTGCATGTTCATTATCCACTACAAAAATTACAGGGATGTTTAACCCAAATGCAACCCTTGGGAGCTCTACCGAATGTTTTGCTATTGCTACTTTTGGTTTTAAGTTTGAGATCATTTCGGTTAGCCCTATTATTCTCTCTGCATAAAATATAAGCTTATCTTTTAAGGATCTACCATGTTTTCCAATGCAATTTCCTGAAAATCCATATATTTTTACAAGTTTATTTAAATTTTTTGAGTCCCTAAATGTTAAAATATATTCCAATCCTTCTTTTTCTAATCTTTTTATAAGTTGAGAGAAGTAATGAACGTGGGGGGCGTTTGTTAGATCAATCCATACGTCCAAATTAATCACCTTTATAGTTATTAACGTTATTGATAATAGTTATTATTTGTTATTGAAGTTATTATTAAAATTGTTAATTTGCATATTGTTATGCTACTATATTTATTATGTTTTATATTGTTTTTATGGAATTATATCATGATCGATTGCAATCGGAGTGTTGTTCTAAATAATAAATAATGGCCGTTTAATTTAGATAATAATTTTTAGCCCATAATTAGATTAAATTGGAAAGCTCATTACATAAATTAAATCTCTTAAATAAATAGATAATAGATAGATAAATTTAGATAATATAAACATCAACAAGATCTCCCTTCTCGTAGCCCTCAACATTCTCAGGAATTAAAATATAACCATCACATCTCGTTAGGGAGGAGATAACTCCACTCCCTGTTATTCTAATTGGTTCAACTTCTCTATCTACCTTTACTCTAACAAAATCAACACGTCCAAGTTCTGATGCAATATTTCTTTTTAATGGAAGAGTTATTTTCTTTCTCTTCTTAAAGTATCTGCTAACAAATAACTCAAACTGAACTGCTGAGGCAACAGGATACCCTGAAAGCATAAAAACGGGTTTATTTTCAACTATTCCAAACCCGAACGGTTTACCTGGACGTATATTAACCCCATGAATCAATATTTTACCAATTTCTTCAACGGTTTCAACTGTTATGTCCCTATCACTTACCGAAGAACCTCCAGTTATTAACAGAACATCATTTTCTTTTAAAGCTAAATTTATAGCTCTCTTTAAGGACTGTTTTTTGTCTTCAACAGTTCCATAGATCTTCGCAATAAAACCAAGATTTTTTACAAGACCATATAGCATATATGAGTTGGAATTTATAATTTTTCCTTCAGAGATCAGGTAATTGATGTCTCTATTAATATCTACACTATCAAGATCAACAAGCTCATCTCCGGTAGTTATTATTCCAAAACTCAACGTATATACTTCAACCTCCTTAATTCCCAAAGAGGCAAGCATATTTAAATGATAGGGGGTTATAACGTCTCCTTTTATTAATATTACATCCCCCTGTTTAACATCCTCTCCTATCTTTGAGACATTTTCATTCGGATGAACAGATCTGTAAACTTCTAAAAAATCGTTAACTACATTACAAAACTCTTTCATAACAACGGCATTTGCGTTTTTCGGAAGTTTTTCTCCAGTGAATATTTTTTTTGCTTCATTCTCGTAAATTTCCTCTTTGTCGACAATATCTAATATTATGGGATTTGTTTCAGATGCACCAAAGGTATCTTCTGCTTTAACGGCATAACCATCCATTGAGGCCTTGTTAAAATATGGAAGATCAATAGGGGCTTTTATCTCTTTTGCCGATATTTTATTCAGGGCATTTAAAATATCGACACATTTGACGGCATTAATTTCTTCTAAATAATTAGAAAGAGAATTATAAACGATCTTCTCTGCTAATGAGAGGGGAGTTAAATTCTTTAAAAGTTTCACGATCTCACCTTCTATGTATGAAGGGTTATAAACAAAAATCGTTTTATTTATTTTTGGTATTTTATAATTATATTTTATATTTAAAAGTAAAGTATAATGAGATTTAATAGGAAGAGAATTTAAAGAGAATAAAAAATATTGTTTGCTATTATGAAACAATCTAATCAAAAAGAGAGATGACATTCCCTTTAAGGGTTATATATAAATTATATGGAGTTAAAAAACAAATAAGTAATTTAAATAACTTGTAATAGCATTATAGTCCTCTTTTTAACCATAAAAATAGAAAAAATATGAAAAAAGATCATGTTTACATATTAAATAATCTATTAAAAAATTAGACCCTCAAAAAACGACCCTAACTGTGGAAATAGAAAAATAGTGCCGAGGGAGGGATTCGAACCCTCGACCTCCCGGTTTCCCAGGACCCAGCTGTAAAGCTGGGATGTCCGTATGAGCCGGGCGCTATAACCCGCTAAGCCACCTCGGCATGCAATACCTTAATAAACAGAAACACATATATATACTTTTCGGCGTAAGTTTTATATAGGGATGTTTATAAATAAAATCTGTCTTCGAGTGCGGGGGTCGCCAAGCCAGGTCAAAGGCGCCAGATTGAGGGTCTGGTCCCGTAGGGGTTCGCGGGTTCAAATCCCGTCCCCCGCACCAAATATCCAAATAATAATAAAATAACAAGAATCAAAGCCCTATTTTTTATTCATTTCAATTCGGGTGTTTATTTTATTCTATGAACATAATTTATAGTTGATCATTAATTCAATTATTAATCCTAATATTTATAATTTTTTATTTTTAGTGTTTCTTGTTTCTTAATTTAGGTTTCTCAATTTGATTTTTAATTTTATTTTGAACTTGGAATTTAAAGCTTGATTAGGGTTTTATTATAATTTTTGATTTTAATTTTTATTTAATTAATATTTTTTGAAACAGGGATAACATATGACAGTATTAGATCTTTCAAGATACAGAATGATAACGGATGTTAAATGTAAAGATAACAAACTGCTGTTAGAGATAAATAAAAACTATGAAGTTGAGGTTGAGATTCCATATCAAGAGGTTGAGTTCTCTCCTCCAATAATAAAGATTAATACCCACCCAAGAAGAGCAGAGAATATAAAAATAGGTATATTAAATCTGATCTCCTACGCTATTGCAAACAATTTAAAAAATAAGATAACCAAAAGGAGGACTATATATATAAATGAGCCAATTCCTTTGATTGGACACACTGCCTTTGGTTTGATTGAAAGAGGAAGAAACATCATACAAGTTAGAGGACACTGTGGATGTAATTTAAATTGCATATTTTGCTCTGTGGACGAAGGAGAGTTTTCAAAAACAAGAAAAAACGATTATTATGTGGATCTCGATTACCTAATTAGTGAATATAAAAAACTGGCTGAATTTAAAGGAAATAAACACTTAGAAGCACATTTGGATGGGCAGGGAGAGCCCTCTCTTTATTGCCCATTGGTTGATTTAGTGCAGAACTTGGTTGAGATAAATAAAAAAGGCAGTGGAATAGTTTCTATGCAAACCAACGGGACAATTTTAAATTATAAACTAATAGATGAATTAGAGGAAGTAGGCCTACATAGGATAAACTTATCCATTAATGCCTTAGATGAAAAAATGGCTAAAATGCTTTCTGGTAGGAAAGATTATAATGCTGAAAAGATCTTAGATTTAGCAGAATATATAAAAAACTCTAAGATTCATCTACTTGTAGCTCCTCTTCTATTACCAAACGTGAACGATAACGAATTTAAAAAAGTTATTGATTTTGCTATTGATTTGG
The DNA here is from genome assembly GCA_013153845.1 of Methanococci archaeon. Classification (GTDB taxonomy): domain Archaea; phylum AGJL01; class Methanococci; order Methanococcales; family Methanocaldococcaceae; genus Methanocaldococcus. Next base: position 14,451 of record JAADDS010000056.1, read on the forward strand.
AGCAGAAAAATCCTCAAAATATAATAAATCCGTTAACAGGGAAAAAAGACCCTATTTTAGGTTGTCAACTGTGTAGAGTTTACCAATTTGGAAGGAGACCTAAGAAGATGAAAATTTGGGATTTTGAAAGGTTCTATAACTTATTAAGGAGTTATGAATTAGAGTATGCGAAAAAAGGGATCGATGTTAAGTTGATAACCTCTCCAAAGGACTTCGGAACACATAAAAGGAAAAGATTACCCTACCCTTTTAAAGTTGGAGAGGTTGTGAAAGCAAAAGTTGAGTTAGATGGAAGGGTTAAGGGAGAAGTTTTGGGAGTTGCAAAAAATAGGGTTATTCAGATAATTAATTGTGGAAATGAGAGGAACTTAATTGGAAAAACTATCAAATCTAAAATTTTAAGAAATAAGGATAACATCATTGTTGCTGAGAAGATTTAAAGATTTATATATTTTTGGAAAATCTTATAAGTTATGAGTGAGGTGGATGTATGAATATTATAGATCTTTATGTTAAAAAATTCAGAGACCTTATCGAGATTGAAAGAAGGTGTGAAATGGACTTCCATAAAAATGAGATTATTAGATTAGGAAAGAAGAGAGAAAACGTAGGAAGAGCAATTTTAAATTTAAAAGGAAAGTTTTTGGGAGAAAGTTTAGGTTGCACATTAGTGAGATTTGGTAGAAAAAAGCCATTTAAAACAGAAATATCTCCCGGAGATGTTGTTTTAATAAGTAGAGAAGATCCTCTAAAAAGTGATCTCTATGCAAATGTCATTTCAGTTGGAAAAAACTTCATAGATGTGGCTTTTGACGAAGATGTTCCAAAATGGGTTTATAAAGACAGAGTTAGAATTGATCTCTACGTTAATGACATAACATTTAAAAGAATGAAAGAAGCATTAAGAGAGTTTGCAAAAAGAAAAAATAAGCTTATTTACATAATATTGGGACTTGAACATCCAGAAAAACCGTTAAGAGACGATATTAAAATAAAGTTTTATGACGATAAACTCAATGATTCCCAAAAACTGGCAGTAAAAAGAGCAGTGTTAAGTAGGGATTTATACTTGATTCACGGCCCTCCAGGCACTGGAAAAACAAGAACTTTAACAGAGGTGATAGTTCAAGAAGTCAAATTTAATAAACATAAAGTTTTAGCGACCGCTGATTCAAACACCGCAGCTGATAACATTTTAGAGTATTTAGTTAAAAAATATCCTGATTTAAAAGTCGTTAGGGTTGGACATCCTACAAGAATCTCAAAGGAATTAATACAACACTCACTTCCGTATTTAATTGAAAATCATGAAAAATATCAAGAGGTTTTATCTCTAAAAGAGAGAATTAGACAGATCAAAGAAGAAAGAGATAAATTTTTGAAACCATCTCCAAGATGGAGGAGGGGAATGAGCGATGAGCAGATTTTAAAAATATCGAAAAAGAAAAAATCATATCGAGGAATTCCAAAAGAAAAAATCGTAAGTATGGCAGAATGGATCACAAAAAATAAGAAAATACAGAAAATAATTAAAAATTTGGATGATCTAACTGAAAAAATTATAAATGAGATACTCTCAGAAGCGGATGTTGTTGTGTCAACGAACTCAATGGCCGGTTCTGATGTGTTAAAGGATTGGGAATTCGATGTGGTTGTTATAGATGAAGGAAGCCAGGCAATGGAACCATCTTGCTTAATCCCAATAGTTAAAGGAAATAAGCTAATAATGGCAGGAGACCATAAACAACTACCTCCAACAGTTTTAAGTGAAAATAAAGAATTAAAAAAGACCCTATTCGAACGTTTAATTAAAAAATATCCTGATTTTTCATCAATATTAGAAATTCAATATAGAATGAACGAAAAAATAATGGAGTTTCCAAATAGAATATTCTACAACAACAAACTAAAAGCAGATGAAAGTGTAAAAAACATAACCTTGTTGGACTTGGTTAAAGAAGAGGAGATAGAAGAAACAGATAAAAGCATCGTAAATAAAATTCCTGTCCAATTTATTAATGTAGAAGGAAAAGAGCGGAGAGATAGGGAATCATACTCTTACTACAATATAGAAGAAGCAGAAAAGGTTTTTGATATTGTTAAAAAACTTTTAAAGTATAGGATTCCAGTAAGCGTTATAACCCCTTACGACGCCCAAGTAAGGTATTTAAGAAGTATGTTTGAAGAAAGCAACATAGATGTGGAAGTTAATACAGTAGATGGTTTCCAGGGCAGGGAAAATGAGACAATAGTTATTTCATTTGTTAGAACTGAGAATTTTGGATTTTTAAAAGATTTAAGAAGATTGAATGTTGCAATAACACGTCCAAAAAGAAAATTGGTCTTAATAGGAAATGAAGAGTTTTTAAAACAGGATAAAATATATAATGAGATGATAAAATGGGCTAAATCAGTTGAAAATGAAAAAATTCAACTAAACCAATAACCTTATATATCTTTTCTAATATACATATTAGTCAACGTAACAATATAATAAATTAATTAATATTATACAATACATAATAATCTACTGTATCATACATCCTTATGGAATATTTCTTTTATTTAAAATCCTTTATTAGTATACTGGGTGGAATAATGCCCATAACTAAAAATAACAAAATGATAAAAAATAATAAAGATAAAAATAGTTATTTTTTACTTTTAACGCTAAATATGATTATTATAACTGTTCTATTATCTTACAACTTCAAAAGCCCGCTTTTAAATACTTTGGGCTTCATACTAATCGTAATTATAGATATAATACTCCTCTTTCTTTTAAAACATATTAAAACATAAATGATTACAACTATCGACAATAATAAATAGGAGATCATGGATGTTATAATTTCATTTTCAATATATTGAGAAAATTATAACGATTCATGGGAGATACTAATGCTAAGATCTATTATTTATTACCTTTTAGATAATTGGAGAGAAATTTTGTATTTGTGGACTATACTTATCATTATTTTAGTATCTATTACAATTTTAAAGCATAATAATATAGATTTTAAATTTAAGAGATATTTAATACTGTTTATCTGTGGGGGTTATATGTTGTTAAGTGTCATCTGCTTAACACACTATAAGAAAACCCCTACTGATTTAAAAGACATTCTTCAAGTTTTTACATCAACAATATTTTTAGGGCTTGGAATAATCCTACATCAAAAACAAAAAACAAAACATATTGCAATTATAATTATAGTAATATCAGTTATAGATCTCCTATCTCTCTTTATAAAATCTCTAATTACATAAATTTAAACTACTTTACTTTTTTATATTTATTAAAGTTTTTAATAGG
>JAADDS010000037.1 GCA_013153845.1 Methanococci archaeon
ATCATTCGTAACCTTAACCCACAAATCCACATCATCCCCAGGATGAATAACACTCGGCTGATACTCAACCTCCCCAACCTGCAAACCAAAGTTTGATGTCATCATCAGCAAAAGTATTGGAAGTATTAACAACTTTACTTTATTTTTTACTACCCTTTCAATTAACTTATATGCTTTTTCTCCGAATTTCTCCATAAGATCCACCATATTACCTTTTAATTCAATGGTTGTTGTGTTTGATTTTTGTTTTTTAGAGTAGTTTGCTTTTTATTCTTGCAATTAGTGGAAGAACATACTTATCTTCAAGAACTAACACAGCAGGTAGGAAGAATATTGTCAACATACAACAGAATATTATCCCAGCAGCACACACTTTTCCAAGATTTGCCATCATTGGAAGCGGGGCTATTGTTAAAGATAAGAGACCTGCTGCGGTAGTTGCTGCACTTGCTAAAACGGAAGATCCTGCATAGGTTACTGTAATTATTGCTGCATCTTCAGGATCTTTGCCTTTTTCTCTTTCTTCTTTGTATCTACTTCCAAAGTAGATTCCATAATCAATTCCAAGCCCCAAAACTAAGGATCCTACTGCGGATGTTGCCATATCGAGAGGAATTCCTGCCAAACCCATAAAACCCCCTGTCCAGATTAGAGAGAACACAAGGGGGGTTAATATAACTACTGATGTTATTCTTTTGAAGTGGAGTATTATGATTAACATTATTGCCAGGAAAGCGACAGATGTTGTGATCTCCTGACTTTCGTTCATGAGGTCTCCTAAAAGTGCTCTCAAAGCGATAGAACCTGTTTGCACTGCTTCTACTCCTGGAGGCCATGGTGTTTCTTTTATTCTTTCATTTACTGATTTGTAGAGGTTATCGCATTTTTTTTCATCCCCTCCGACATCAGTAAATGCGGTTATAACCATCATTGAATAGTCCTTGTTGAACATCTTTTCTCTCTCTGAGGGAGGAAGTTCTCTCATCAGCTTTTTTACTGTGTCAATACTTTGCGGAACTGTCCCTCCGTTCAATTTTATTAAAACATCAACAGGAGAGGAAACCCGTGTTATCCCATCAACTGACCTTAAATTTTCTTCTAACATTTTAACAGCATTTAGCACTCGGGGATCTCGAATATCCACGACCTTGTCGCTACAATCTGAAGGAACGATCTTTACTGCTATCTCAACTACATCTGTTCCTCCAAATTCATCTCTAACTTCATAGAGCTCTTTTACTGCCTTTAAATCCTGAGGTAGCATTTTTTCGTAGGATGTTTGTTTTTTAATATGGGGAATAAATGAAGCAGCAAATATACTCATAATAATAACTATCAATATTACAATAAGGGGCTTTTTAGCAGAAAATTCTCCAATTTTTTGTAGTATCTCTTTTAACATGTCTATCTACCTTATCTCAAATTTTAATCCGCTATGTCATCTTTATATCCTCTCCCTTTTCAAGCTCGTCAAACAACTCTAAAATTTTTTCTGAGATTCTTTTCATCCTATACAGTTGTTCGATATTTTTTTTCATCTTTTCATCGTTATTTTCTAATTTTTTTAATTGATCGTATGTTTTGTTTATAAGATAATATTTCTTTTTTGCAATATCTTTCATTGAGATAAACCCATCTACCGCCTCATAGTAGTTTTTTCTCTCTCCCTTTATCCAAACTTTTTTTACAAATCCTAAATCTTCAAGTTTTTTTAAAGACATACTCACATTTCCTTTACTGATTTTTAACTCCTCCATAACATCTGAAATTGTCAATGGCTTATCTGAGAGGTAGAGTATAGCATATACCGCCCCAACTGACTTATTTAATCCGTGAATTTTTGCCAATTCTGAGAACAACTCAATTATCAACTTTTTTGCATCTTCCATATCTATCCCTTATTCATATTGTAAGTGGTTTACATATTCCCACCTGCAATATTTAATCTCTACGTTTTTTATTTTTATCTTTAAATTTTTATATGTTTGATTGTAATTATTAAAATTAAATATGTTCAAAATTTTTTGAACTAAATGAATAATAATGCTGTAAAGATCCTATATAAACTTTGCTAAGATTTTTCTATCCATATATTCATTTATATTTATATACAGTTAAGTTGTTATTTTTCTTTTGGAAAGTAATAAATAGATCCAAAAACAAACATAAAATAGAGACATAACCATTAAGATTTAGTCAATAAATCAAGTAAAAGCTTGTGGGGAGAAATTATGGATTACATAAACTTAAATTATACTCCAAAAGAAAGTGATCTGTTATCTTGCATGATCATTAAAGGAGAAGATCTAAAAAAATTAGCAAATGAAATCGCTGGAGAGAGTTCAATTGGAACCTGGACAAAAGTCCAAACAATGAAAAGCGATATTTATGAAAAACTAAAACCAAACGTTTATGAAATTAAAGAAATTGGGAATGATGGAAAATACAAGATTGGGTTAATTAAAATTGCTTATCCACTATATGATTTTGAAATAAATAACATGCCTGGTGTTTTAGCAGGAATCGCTGGGAATATTTTTGGTATGAAGATTGCAAAAGGTTTAAGAATATTGGATTTTAGATTTCCGAAAGAGTTTATTGACGAATATGAAGGGCCAGAGTATGGTATTGAAGGAGTAAGAGATACCTTAAAAATCAAAGAAAGACCGCTATTGGGAACCATCGTTAAACCAAAGGTTGGCTTAAAAACAGAAGAACATGCAAAAGTTGCTTATGAGGCATGGGTTGGAGGAGTTGATTTAGTTAAAGATGATGAAAACTTAACTTCTCAGGAATTTAACAAATTTGAAGATAGAGTATATAAAACATTAGAAATGAGAGATAAAGCAGAGGAAGAGACAGGAGAGAGAAAGGCATATATGCCAAACATTACCGCTCCATATAATGAGATGATAAGAAGAGCAGAGATCGCTGAAGATGCGGAAAGTGAGTATGTAATGATTGATGTTGTTGTTTCTGGATTTTCTGCTGTGCAGTCATTTAGAGAGGAGAACTTTGGATTCATAATTCATGCTCATAGGGCAATGCATGCAGCAATGACAAGGAGCAAGGATTTTGGAATCTCTATGTTAACTCTGGCAAAAATATATCGACTCTTAGGAGTTGATCAGTTGCACATTGGAACAGTAGTTGGAAAGATGGAGGGAGAAGAGAGAGAAGTTAAAGCGATCAGAGATGAGATCGTTTATGATAAAGTTGAGGCAGACAATGAACATAAGTTTTTTGAACAGGAATGGTTTGGCATGAACAGTGTGTTTCCTGTCTCTTCCGGAGGGGTTCATCCAAGGTTAGTTCCTAAAATCGTTGAAATACTTGGTAGGGATGTGATCATCCAAGCAGGAGGGGGAATTCACGGACATCCTGATGGAACGAGAGCAGGAGCTAGGGCCATGAGAGCAGCTATTGAGGCAGTTATAGAAGGAAAACCTCTTGAGGAAAAGGCAGAAGAAGTTATCGAGTTAAAAAAAGCATTAGAATATTGGAAATAGTTAATAATAAACAAAAAATAATAAACAAAAATATTTAATATAGTTAATTAAAAAATGAGAAAATAAGTGGGATTTGGATTTTTTTCTCTTTTTCTTTTTAACTTTTTTGTATCTTTTATATCTTTTCTAAATAGATAATAATAAGGTAATCATTTATTACCAGTATTTTTTAACAAAGTATTCAGCATTTAAGACACTTGCCCCGGCAGCTCCTCTTATAGTATTATGCTCTAATGCAGAGTATTTAACATCAAATATTGGATCTTTCCTTATTCTACCAACAACAATACTCATCCCATTTCCTTCATTTCTATCTAATCTTGGTTGTGGCCTATCAACCTCCTCCCTAATAACAATTGGTTTAGCATAGGTTGGTAGATTTAAATTCTTTAATGGATCGAATTTGTCCATAACCTCTTTTATCTCCTCTGGCTCAGCCCCCTCTACTGTTTTAATGAATATGCTTTCAGTATGCCCATCTATAACTGCAACTCTATTGCATGAAGCACTTATTTTAAAGTTCGCAAACTCAACTTTGTCATCTTTTAAAGTTCCTAAGAGCTTTAAACTCTCTGTCTGCATTTTTTCCTCTTCATTTTTAATAAATGGAATTAAATTGTCTAAGATTGCCATTGAAGGAACACCATTATAGCCAGCTCCACTAACTGCCTGCATTGTTGTTATAAAAACTGCCTCTAACCCAAATTTATCCATTATTGGTTTTAAGGTTATGACAGCACAGATTGTCGAACAGTTAGGGTTTGTTATAATTGCCCCATCCCAGCCCCTATTTTCTCTCTGAATTTCTATCAACTCCAAATGATCTGCATTAACCTCAGGAATTACCAATGGAACATCTTCTTCCATTCTATAAGCTGATGCGTTAGAGAAAACTAATTTCCCTTCTTTGGCAAATTCTGGTTCAAACTTTTTAGCTAAATCTGAAGGTAGAGCTGAAAAGACGATATCAACATCTTCAAACTCCTCATGCTTAGGGTCTGTTGGAATAACAACCATATCCTTTATATTTTCTGGAATATCTCTATCTTGGAACCAGTAGCATGCATCTTTATATTTCTTTCCAGCACTTCTTTCTGATGCGGATAAAGCAGTTAACTCAAATATTGGATGCTCTGCCAACAATTGAACAAACCTCTGCCCAACACTTCCAGTAGCTCCTAAGACACCGACTTTTATTTTCATCCTTTCACCTTTATCTTTTAATTTTTTTAACAATTATGATTTCTAATGATTTTTATAATTTTTAAGATTTTCGCAAAATAAAATAAGTTTTTTGTAAAGTATATTTAAACAATTTAGGGAGATAACATCACATGTAAGGATTTTTTAAATATATTCCAATAAATGCAAATTTTTATGAGATAACAACCATTTTATTTTTTATTATATTTCTATCCCACATAAATCATCCAGTAATCTACTCAACAATTATTTTAAAGGTTAAATTGGCTCCATTTTTTAATTTTTTTACTATTTCTCTATTAATATCTTTTGCTGATTTATTTGCATTAATCATCAATGTTCTTGAGCAAATATAATCGCTCTTTCTGATAACCATGTCCGTTGGATGATTTAAGATTAAATCTCTATGCCCTTCTCCAACTATAACCTCTTTTAAACCTTCAACATCAATCTCTACAATTATTTTTTTAGCATTTCTGAGTTTTTCTTTAAATTCCTCGCTAAAATCAGCCATTGATTTATTGGCATTTATTCCTATAATGCAATGTCCTGTAGGGGTTAGATAATTTTCCTTTGTAATTTCTAAGGTTGTTTTATGGGTTGCTGAAACATTTTCATGCCCTTTGGCTTTTATAACAAACTCCACATTAACACCTTTCCACTCTTCTTTAAAAAACAGTTAGGATTATATAGGTTAATCATAATAATTTAATTTTTGTTATCATATGTGGTTTATTTTATAATAATATTTAATTATAATTTAATTTTTTGATTTTAGTAATTTAGTTGGTGTTATTATTAGAAGGAGAGTCATTCTTGGTCTTTTTAAATCATACTTTGTATCTTCTTAATTTTAATTTTTAATTTAAAGATAAACTACGCTTAATCTTTTTTAATGATTAACCTTAACACCTCCAAAATAAAATTTTATCAAGTCATAAATATATTTGGTGAAACTATGAAAAAAGTTTATGTGGAAGGTTATGGCTGTGTTTTAAATTCTGCCGATACCGAAATAATAAAAAACGCTCTTAGAGAAGAGGGATTTGAGATAGTTGATGAATTGGACAGGGCAGATATTGCAGTTATAAACACCTGCGTAGTAAGATTAGAAACTGAAAACAGGATGATCTATAGGATTAATGAATTGAAAAATCTTGGAAAGGATGTTGTAGTTGCAGGATGCTTACCCAAAGCATTAAAAGAGAAGGTTAAAGGGTTTCTACACATTTATCCAAGAGAAGCACATAAGGCAGGGAAAATATTAAAAACATATATAAAAAGTGGAAAAAGAGTAGAAGGTTTAGAGGACGATAAATCATTACATAAAAAATTGAACTACATTAATTCTTCCCTAATAACTCCTCTACCCATCTGTGAAGGTTGTCTTGGACATTGCACATATTGCATTGTTAAAATTGCAAGAGGAAACCTAATATCTTATCCAAGAGAAAAAATAGTTAAAAAAGCAGAGGAATTAATAAAAAAAGGAACAAAGTGTATATTTATAACTGCACAAGACACTGCTTGTTATGGATTTGATAGAAATGATAACTTAGCAAACCTATTAAATGATCTATGCAGTATAGAAGGAGATTTTATAATGCGAGTTGGGATGATGCATGCAAAAAATGTGGAAGAGATAATAGATGAGTTAATTGAAGTTTACAAAACTGACAAAGTAGGAAAGTTTTTACACCTTCCTTTACAAAGTGGGGATGATGAGATATTAAAAAAGATGAGGAGGGGATATACAGTAGAGGAATTTAAAGAAATAGTAAACGAATTTAGAAAAAAAGTTAAGAATTTATGCTTTACAACTGATATTATAGTTGGATTTCCGGGAGAGACAGAAGAGCAATTTGAAAACACGTTAAATATATTAAAAGAGCTAAAACCCGACTATATTCATGGGGCAAAATATTCCCAAAGGAAGGGAACAGAAGCTGCAAAGATGAAGCAGGTTGATACAAAGATAAGAAAGCAAAGAAGTGAAATACTCGATAAATTAAGAAGAGAGTTAAGCTACCTCAACAATAAAAAATATATTGGAAAAAAATTAAAAACATTAATTTTAGAGGAAGGGAAAGGATATACAGAAAATTTCAAGGTAGTTAAATTTGAAGGAGGATCTATCGGCAATTTCAAAAAAGTAAAGATAGTTGATGCCAAAACCTTTGGATTGGTTGGAAAGATCATCTAAGCATGTCATACCATAAAAAAGTTGAATCGTTATTCCAGAACATATAATCTATATATACTATAAACCAAAGTTAAATAAAGGTTAAAATTAGAAATTAAATTAAATTAAATTGAGGAAATTTAAGGATTTGATTAGGTGAGAGGGATGGAAAGTTATATTCAAAACCTATTTGCTGAAAGAATAGGTGGAAAAAAATTTGGTAAAGAGGATGTTATCTACAAGTTTGAAAAGATAAAAAGGGCTAAGCAGGAGGCAATGAAAAAACACCCAAATGTTGAATTGATCGATATGGGGGTAGGAGAGCCGGATGAAATGGCAGATCCAGAAGTTGTAAGGGTTTTATGTGAGGAGGCAAAAAAATGGGAAAATAGGGGTTATGCGGACAACGGAATTCAGGAGTTAAAAGACGCTGTTCCACCATATATGGAGAGAGTTTATGGTGTTAAGGATATAGATCCCTATAACGAGGTTATTCATTCCATAGGATCCAAACCTGCCCTTGCATATATAACATCCGCATTCATTAATCCGGGAGATGTGTGTTTAATGACAGTTCCAGGGTATCCTATAACCGCAACGCATAGCAAGTGGTATGGAGGAGATGTTTACAACCTTCCACTATTGGAGGAGAATAACTTCTTACCTGATTTAGAGAGTATTCCTGAGGATATTAAGAAGAGGGCTAAAATATTATACTTGAATTATCCAAACAACCCAACCGGAGCTCAGGCAACAAAAAAGTTTTATAAAGAGGTTGTTGATTTTGCATTTGAAAATGAAGTTATAGTAGTTCAAGACGCTGCTTATGGGGCTTTGGTTTATGATGGAAAACCATTATCATTCCTCTCGATTAAAGACGCGAAAGAGGTCGGAGTTGAAATTCACAGTTTTTCAAAAGCATTTAATATGACTGGTTGGAGATTGGCATTTTTAGTTGGAAACGAGCTCATAATTAAAGCATTCGCAACAGTTAAAGATAATTTTGATAGTGGACAGTTTATTCCAATTCAAAAGGCAGGGATTTACTGTTTACAACACCCTGAAATAACAGAGAGGGTTAGGCAGAAGTATGAGAGGAGATTAAGGAAAATGGTTAAAATACTAAATGATGTTGGATTTAATGCAAAAATGCCGGGAGGAACATTCTATCTATATGTCAAATCTCCAAAAAAAGCTGATGGAATTGAATTTAAAACTGCCGAGGACTTCTCTCAGTATTTGATTAAAGAAAAGCTTATTTCAACAGTTCCTTGGGATGATGCGGGACATTATTTAAGATTGGCTGCTTGTTTTGTTGCTAAGGGTGAAAATGGGAATCCAACAACAGAGGAGAAGTATGAGGATTTGTTATTAGAGGAGTTTAGGAAGAGATTGGAAGGAATGGACTTAGAATTTTAATAAACTTTTAATTTTTTAGTAAAGATTTGATTTTATAGTTTTAATAAATCAATTAATTTAATTTAAATATTATTTTTTAAATCTTATTCCAAATTTATTTTAGGTTAATACACATCATCCTATAATTTTATGAGATGTAGGTTTTATATCTCCAAAAAAGTTTTAAAATTAAAACTTTAAAAAGTTTAGGGGATTTTTGTTTTTATTTTTAAGCTTATAGATCATATATTTAAATATACGAAATAATAAAAATGTCTAATGATTGTCAGATAACTAATATATAGGGGAAGCGTTAATAAATAATAACTGGGGAAATATCCCCCCGAAGGATTTAAAGAATAACGAAGATAAACACTCTTGGGGTTTTTAGCGAACGTACATGCTTCCTACCCCTCCCCCCTACTTTTTTTTATATTACTTATTTTTATTTATGGCTTTTGAAAACTGCTTTATGCAAATGTAAACATATATGAAGTGAAATATATCGTAAAATATAAAATTCTGAAAGTATAAAGTAGAATATGCAACACTTCAAATAAAAAAATGTTATTATGGTGAAAGATATGGATTTGACACAACCTTTGCCATATATCGGAATAAGCTTAATAAAAATAATTTGGAGCGTTGTTGCATTTATTGTTGGATGGATAGTTGCAAAAATCATTGTTTCAATATTTAGAAAAGGTCTTGATAAGACAACACTCCCAGAGATTTTAAAAGATTTTCTATCAAATGCTATTTATGCCCTCTTGTTAGTAGCTGTTCTTCTAATTGCCGTTAGTTTGTTAGGAGTTAATGTTGGATCTGTTGTTATAGGGTTATCTGCTGTTATTGGTCTTGTTTTAGGTTTTGGACTACAAGATACAATGACAAACTTAGCTGCTGGATTTTGGATCGCTTTAATGAGACCTTTTGATAAAGAAGATGTTATAACGACAAACGGACTTACTGGAAAAGTTAGCAACATAGGAGTTATGTCAACGGAACTCATAACACCCGATAATAAAGTGATATTCATCTCAAATAAAGACATCTGGGGTAGTCCAATAATAAACTACACAAGACAACCAATTAGAAGGGTTGATGTAAACGTTGGTGTTGCCTATGGAACAAAATTGGATGAAGCGATACAAATAGCGATTGATTTCATGAAGAATCATCCTCTTGTATTGAACGATCCAAGTCCTGCTGTTGTTATCACTGAATTGGCAGATTCATCCATAAATCTTCAACTGAGAGCATGGGTTAAGACAGAGGACTATTGGACTGTAATGAACGATTTATTAAAAGGAATATATGAAGTATATACTGAGAAAGGCATTGAAATACCATTCCCACAGCTGGATGTGCATTTAAAGCAGTAAATTTTTATTTTTAGTTTATTTATATTTTATTATGATGTATTTTCTTTATTTTTATTTTTTGACAGTCCTGATTTTATGGAGATTTAATTTTAACTTCTATATGTGTTGTTATGTTTTATTATTTACATCTCATTTGTTAACTTAATTAATTCAATTACATATTTGCAGATATATTTATAGATGTATAAGTATTGTTGGGTATTATAGATATTTCGACCACATCCCTCAACGAACAAAAACATATAAACATAAGACCTAAAAATTAACAAATAAAGCAAAGATTAAAAATAACTGCACATTTAAAACTGGTGAAAGAATGGGAAGAAAAAGTAAAAGATGGTATTTACAGAGAAAGAGAGATTTTTATTATAAATTAGCTAAAAAACTACAATATAGATCGAGAGCATCATTTAAATTAATGCAATTAAACGAAAAATTCAACGTAATAAAACCAAGAAAGATTATTTTAGATTTAGGTTGTGCTCCGGGCGGTTGGATGCAAGTTGCAAGAGAGATCGTGGGGGATGACGGGTTTGTTATTGGAGTTGATTTACAACCTGTTAAACCCTTTGGATATGATAACGTAGTAGCTATTAAAGGGGACTTTACCTCTGAAGAGACGTTAAACAAAATTAGAGAACTGATTCCAAATGAAGAAAAAAAGGTAGATGTGGTTATAAGCGATGCCTCTCCTAATATAAGCGGATACTGGGATGTAGATCATGCTCGATCTATTGATTTAGTAACTACTGCTTTACAAATAGCCACCGAAATGTTAAAAGAGAGAGGAAATTTTGTTGCAAAAGTATTTTATGGAGATATGATTGACGACTACGTTAAGTTGGTTAAAAAATATTTTGAAAAAGTTTATATAACAAAGCCACAGGCATCAAGAAAGGAAAGTGCAGAGGTTTATGTTATAGCAAAAAGATACACTGGAAAAAAATGGGAGGAGAAAGATAATATAAAAAGAGAAAGAAAAAAAGAATCAGATGGAGAACTGTTGATCAAAAAGATCAAAAGTATGAGAAATAAAGAAGTGCAAAATACATCGGATCAATAAAAAATATTTATTTCATTATTTTTATATGTTTATATTTTTATTATTTGTTATTTTTAGCATTGTTATCGTTTTTATTATGTTTTTATTATTATGTGTTCCTACCTATACATTCTAATTAGCAGATATAAAAACATCGGAGCTCCCAAAAAGGACGTTAAAATCCCGACTGGCAAGACAATTGGGGCAATTATTGTCCTTGCAAATGTATCAGCAATCAGCAGTAAAACTGCCCCGAATAATGCAGATATTGGAATTAAAAACCTATAATCTCCTCCAATACAAATTCTAACGATATGTGGACAAATTAAACCAACAAACCCAATTATTCCTAAAAAAGCAACATTCACGGCTGTTAATAGTGAAGCCATAAGCATCCCAATTAATCGTGTTTTTTCTGTGTTAACTCCCAAAGATTTGGCTGTCTCTTCTCCTGCTTCTAATGCATTGTAGTCCCATCGCTTGTAAATAAAATATACAATTGATGATAGTGCCACAACCAATAAGATCCAAATCTCCTTCCATCCAGTCCTACCCAAATCCCCAAAAGTCCAATACACCATAGAAGCCAGTTGTAAATCGTTAGCAAAATACTGGATCAACATAGTTCCTGCGGTAAATAATGAACTCATAGCCACTCCTGCCAAGATCATCGCCTCAGGAGTTAACCCTCTCAACTTGGCAAGAGACAATATAACAACAACACCGATTAATGCCCCAAAGAATGCGAACATCGTTATCATATATGGATTGTTAAAAAATACTGTTCCGCTCTTCATTTCTCCAAATCCGAAGAGTATTATTGCAAGAGATGCCCCAAACATCGCTCCGTGCGAAATACCAATAGTGAAAGGACTTGCTAATGGGTTTCTTAAAATACACTGCATAACCGCTCCCGCAACAGCCAGTGAGCTACCCGCTATAATGGCAGTTATAATCCTTGGAAGGCGAATATTCCATATTATTAAATTTACAGTTCCTACTTCATGCCCAAGTAGTGCATTTAAAACCTGACTAATGGTTAGTTGATAGTCCCCAACGCATAGGGAGTAGATCGCACTTACAATTAAAATTAAAAATAAAAATAATCCAAATATAACTCTTTTTTTGATATGTTGTTTATATTTATTCTGAATGTCCATTTTATCACATTTCAAATCTTTTTAGCAATGATTATTTTTGCATTTCCATATTTTATTCCCAAAATCTGATTAATATCCTTAACTTCTATAATTTTAAACCCTAACTTTTTTAAATAGTCCAAATACTTTTCTAAATTTAGATCTCCTTTAAAAGTGTATCTCCTTTTATCCTTCTTCAAACCTTCTGCATCAAACATATTCCATTCAATATTATCCAAAAAATCTTCTATCCCTTCTTTCTCTGGAAAAAACTGCTTATTTATAAATAATCCTCCTTTATTTAAAGCATTATAAACTTTTTGAGCAATTTTTGGATTTTTTCCTCCGGGATTGTATGAACAGAATACTATATCATAGCCATTTCCAATATCATCAGTATAAAAGTTCCCTGCAATTGTAAAAACATTTTTTGCATTATATTTTTTAATGAACTTCTGAGTTTCTTTAACAACATCTGGTAAATCAAAAACATAACTTTTTAGGTTTTTATTTAACAAAGTGAATCCAATTGCATATAATCCATGCCCTCCTCCTAAATCGAGAAGTTTTTTTGCATTTTTAAATTCCTCATATTTCGCTATATACTCTAAAATCTTTTGCAATTCCCAACATTTGCATTCATCCGCCAGTTTTTTAATAACTTTTGGGAAAAAGGAGTTAATATCTTCTTTCTTCCTATATTTTTTATTTTTTAATATATCAGATAAATTTTCCCAATTTTTTATATTCTCAAAGCAGGAGTAGATTGGATCTCTTAAACTATAAAATGAGCCCTCTTTAAGGAAGATATTTGATATTTCTGTATTTTTATACTGTCTTTTTCCATTTTTAGTTTTACATTCAATTAAACCTATCTCCTCTAAAATTTTTAGCATATATTCTGTCATGACCACATCTATTTTCAACAGTTCTGCCAATTCTTCAATGCTTCTGAACTCTTCTAAGTGATCAAATAAATTTAACTCGATAGCAGTTTTTAATAGGTAGAAGAGTTTGGTTTTTGTATATACTTCATTAAAAATCTCTAAAATCTTTTCTGGACTTTTATCCGGAAGATCTAAAAGCATCATTACCACCAAAAATAATTTTAAAAATTGAAAATTGTTGGATAAAAAGTGAAAAATTGTTGACGATTATTTAAACTCCAACTTCTTAAATCCTCCTAAATGCTCCTTCATCTGTTCATAAACCGGCTTTCCTACCAAGAACGTATAGATCTCATCTGCTTTTTTCTCAGGATCTATATCCTTAAATCTGTCTGGATAAACAACTTTTCCAATGTAGTAAGCATCTGCTAACGCAGTTCCGATATTTGTTGCATAGAAGTTGTAGGGTAATAGGCCATAAACATTTCCAGTTTTAAACGCTTTTAGTGAATTGTAAAATGCTGGATCTTTTTTATAGTCCTGCATAACTATACTTAATCCTCCTTCATCAATGAAAATTATATCTGGATTCCATTTTAGAATCTGTTCTTTGCTTACAAAGACGTGTCCTTCTCTACCTAACTCATCAGCAACATTTTTTGCATTTACGAGTTCAAAAGGAGGATATTTACATTCAGTACTGTCAATTCCATGTATTCCTTTATATCCGATTCCTCCAACATAAACAGTTGGTTTTTTACTGTCTGGAATATCTCCTGTTCTATTTTTCAAATCAGATTCGCATTTTTTTATAAATTGAATAACATTCTCAGCTCTTTTTTCTTTTCCGAGTATTTTTCCAGCGAGTTTTAAGGAATTGAAGAGATCTTCATTATCAAATGTGGCTAATTTTCCATAAGTTAAAACGACTACTGGGATTCCTGTTTTTTGTTGTAGGGTATTTGCTTCATCTTTTGTAATGTAAGTGGCAAAGATTACATCAGGTTTTACTTTAAGAATTGCTTCTGGATTTGGCTTTGGAGATGGCCCTCCTTGGCCTATTGTTGGTAGGTTAGCAAGTTCTGGATGTGCTATTCTATAAGGTCTTCCCCACGGTGTCCATTTTTTCTCGGCATCTTCAACACCTACAACTTTATCTGTCGCGTTTAAATAGACGATCATCCTTAAACATCCCGGCCCACAACATACTACTCTGTCAACTTCTACGGGGACTTTCACTTCTCTTCCAAGAGCATCAGTTATTGTTATAGTTTTTGTCGTTTTAGAAGAATTTTCTACACAGCCGCAAAGTCCAACTGTAAGAACTGTGATTATTAAGAGGGCTGTTAACTTTTTTAGCATAATTCCACCCAAATTTTAATTTTTTAATTTTTGTTTTTATGATGATAATATATACCTATAAAAAGGTATTACTAAATATAAACTTTTTGGTTTGTGGTATTAACCTATAAAACACTAAATAAAAATTTATAAAAAATGCAAAAAAATAATAAAAGATAAAAAACAAGAAGTAAATTATAATCCAAGTATTTTAAAACATGCAATTATTGCCAATAGAACAACTACTCTCGTTATCTCATTAGAAGCCCCCAAAACATCTCCATTAACTCCTCCAAAATGTTTTTTTGAGATTTTTGCCATGCAAAACCCTGAAATCACAGCAACAATTATTGCAATAATTGTGATCTTCCTATCTATTCCATCAAAGAGCAGTAAAAGAGGGAGTGATAATATTATGCCAATTGTCAAGAATTTTTCATCCGCTTTTTTAACAAAATATCTTCCTGTTCCCTCAATGAGAGGTTTTCCAAAGGTTGAACAACTAAGCATTCCAAGTTTTGCACTAACCTCTACAACTAAAATATACAAAAGATTGATGTTGAGAATGTAAAATAACGAGAAGGCAGATATTAAATTAACAAATATTGCTAAAACTACTCCTCCACAACCTACATACCGATCTCTCATAGCCATTAACTTTTTTTTCTTATCTCCTACCGCCATCCATCCGTCTCCAAAGTCAATTAGCCCATCTATATGGTGGAATCCATTTAAATACTCAATAAAAAATAGGACTAAAATTCCAACCAACAATTTTGGGAGCAGTATTTCAAATAAAAACGCTAATATAACCCCAAAAATTCCAAACAAGTATCCAACCAGCACAACAAGATAAAAGTAATTTGCAATATCTTCAAAACTAAATTCGCTTATCGGCAAAGGAATACGTGTAAAAAACGAAATCAACGCTTTAAATTCCTTGAGCATTTTATCCCATCTAATTTTTATTCATTTTTTATTATTCATTCTTTTATTTTTACTCTCTATTTTTTGTTCATCAACTCATCGACGATCTCTACAAGTTCTTGAATAGAGTTTATTGTATAATCGCTGTATTTATTATCTTCCATTTCTTTATATTTTCCCTTTAATATCCTTACTGTAATCATTCCCAAATCTTTTGCTGGTTTTATATCTTTGTCTACCCGATCTCCAACATATATGGTTTCATCTGGTTTCAAATTCATTCTTTTTAATCCATATTTAAAAAATTCCAAATGGGGCTTTCCTAAACCAAATTCTTCTGACGTGATAACTTCATCAAAAAACGGATGAATTCCCATCCTAATCAGTTTTTCCCACTGCTTTATTGTAAGGCCATCTGTTATAACTCCTAATTTTAACCCTCTTGCTTTCAAGTCAATTAATGTCTTTATAGTATGGGGATAAGGTCTTAACAATGCTACTTTTACATTATGGTAGGTTATTATTCCAGTTGTTATTATTTTTGGATCGTATCTTCCAGATATTGCTTTAACTAAATCATCGAAATGTTTTCCATAGTTGGATCCTTTATCTTGTATTATTTTGTTTAATATGTTCATTGCCTCCTCAAAGGAAATATCTAACCCTGCATCTATCATCGATTTTACCGCCTCTCGTCGTGCAATTTCTACGAACTCCGAAGAGTTATAAAGCGTGTCGTCTAAATCAAAGAGAACTCCTCTTATCATATCATATTACCTTGAATATATTTTATTATTTGTTTGTTAGTTATTATTAGATTTTAATCTCCAAAACTAAAATAGAAATGGTTTTAGATTTATCAATCACTCTGATCTGTTCTATTGTCCTCAGATTTAGAATTTACAAGTGATTTAACTTTATAAAATAACCCAACAAAATCGTCATCTTCTTTAACTGGAACGACTATTAATCCAAGTTTTCTATGTTTTTCAATCCAATCTTCACTATACACTGGAACATCCATTTTTATCGGTTCATTAGTTGGATTTCCTACAATAACATTCCTAAATGGAAAGGGCTTTATGTCATCCCCCTCATACGGAAACAAAGTTTCTCTTATATACCCTCCGAGTGCCATCGTCATTTTTGGAAGTAATACCATTTTTGGCATAGTTTATCTCCCAGAAATTTTTAAAGTATTTTTTTAGATTTATTCTTTTTATTCTTTTTGTTTGGTTTTTATGTTATTTTTATTTTATTTATTATTTATAGAAATATTCTCAAAGACAGCATATTTTAATGTTTAAATGTTTATTTGAGATTAATGGCATTTACATGGCATAAAACCTAAAAAAAGTTTTAGAGGGGATAAAACCCTCTTGTGTTTACGTATTAGCATTAAAGATACTTTATTCAAAGATTTAATATTCAATGTAGTCGATAGCATGTTTAAATATTAATAGGTTTCTCTCCCCTACTTTTACCATAATTTCGTAGTTAGAAACCCCATTAACTTCTGCATCCAAAACTTCTCCATTTCTTAGGAATATTTTAACATTCTTTCCATTTAATCGTCTTGCGTATTCGAAGTTTTGGATAACTTTCTTTTGTTGTGGTTTTTTTGCAGGTTTATTCATTTACTTCCACCCTTTGATTTATTGTTATTAACTTCGCACATCATCTCTTATAATCTCCATCACATATATATACTTTTTTAATTGGACAGTTATCGCAAAGAGGATTCTTTTTACAAACTCTTTTAGCATGTTCAACAATCAATGCGTGATATTCCTTATATATCTGCAGATCTTTTGGTAGATTGGCCTCAAATACCTTTTTGATCTCATCATAGGACATTTTTTCGTTTATAATATTTAATCGGCTGAATATCCTTTTTGTATAAGCATCTACAACAAAACTCTCCCTATCTAAGGCATATAGCAAAATACTATCCGCTGTTTCTGGACCAATGCCTTTTATTGACAGTAGTTCTTTTCTTAGTTCTTTAAGACCTTTATTTGATCTTGCCATATGTTCAGTTGTTTTATAATTTTCTACTATATATTTGGTTATATTTTTGAGCCGTTTTGCTTTTATATTATAGAATCCTGCAGGTTTTATGAGGGCTTTTAAAACATCTTCATCGATGTTTAATATCTTAATCTCGTCGATCAAATCTTCATTTTTCAAATTTTTTATTGCCTTTTCCACATTTTTCCAACTTGTATTTTGGGTTAACACTGCTCCAACCACGACTTCATATCTTGTTTCAGCAGGCCACCAATGTTGCGGGCCATAACTATCTAACAGAACCTTGTATATTTTAAATAATAGTTTTTCCTTTCCTTTAATATAACTCCCCTCACTCAATATTTTTTATATTTTTTAGTAGATATTAGTTAAAAAGATTTTCCTGCTATCGATTACCCTGGACTGTGTTTTATATAGGTTTAAAAACTGGGAATTGCAGATAGATAAAATAGATAGATAAAATAGATAGATAAAATAGATAGATAAAATAGATAGATAAAATAGATAGATAAAATAGATAGAT
>JAADDS010000058.1 GCA_013153845.1 Methanococci archaeon
AAGATCCATAGATAAAATAAATTAAATTTGGTTCTCTTTCTAAGATTGATAGAATTTCATTAATCTCCCTCTCCCTATCAAAGAATTTCATTTAAAATCACCATTTTAACTTCCAAGGAGTTGGATGTAAAACCCTCTCATTAATTAATGGCTTCCACCACCATTCATTATTTAGATACCACTCAACAGTTTCTCTCAATCCATTTTCAAAACTATACTTTGGTTTCCATCCAAGTTCTTTTATTTTTGAAGCATCTAAGCTGTATCTAACATCATGTCCAGGTCTATCTTCAACAAACTCAATTAAATCTTCTGGTTTATTCATAATTTTTAAAATCATCTTAACTACTTCTATATTTTTCTTCTCTTGATTTGATGCTATGTTATATATCTCCCTCTTTTCTCCTTTTTCTAAAACCAACTCTATTCCACTGCAGTGATCTAAAACATAAAGCCAATCCCTAACATTTTCCCCCTTCCCATATATTGGAACCTTTAAATCCATAGTTGCCCTAATTATCGTCTTAGGAATCAACTTTTCAGGGAATTGATATGGTCCATAATTGTTCGTGCATCTCGTTATCTTTGCATCTAAGTTGTAAGTTCTCGACCATCCCAAGACAAGCATATCTCCTCCTGCCTTACTTGCTGAGTAAGGGGAAGAAGGCATTAATCTATCATTCTCTGTAAATGATTCCTCCTCTATATCTCCATAAACCTCATCAGTACTGATATGCACAAAATTAACTTCTGGATTATATCTTCTAATTGCCTCTAATATGGTATAAACGCCAATTATATTGCTCTTTATAAATGAATAAGGATCAGATATGCTTCTATCAACATGCGTCTCTGCTGCCATGTTTATAACTGCATCAACCTCTTTAATCAACTTAGAAATCAGCTCAAAATCAGTTATATCTCCATTAATAAATTTATACCTACTCTCGTCAATTCCTTTTAAATTATCTAAATTAGACCCATATCCAAGTTTATCTAAATTTACAACCTCCCAATCTTTATGTTTATCTAAAATATATCTTATAAAATTACTTCCTATAAAACCAGCTCCTCCAGTTACCAAAACTCTCATTTTTATCCCTCATTAGCCAATCTTTCCAAATATTTTCCATAGTCGGTCTTTAATAATGGCTTAGCAAGTTCCAATAATTGCTCCCTACTTATCCATCCATTTCTATAGGCAATCTCTTCCAAACATCCAACCATTAAGCCCTGCCTTCTCTCAATTGCTGCAACAAAATTTGTCGCCTCTAAAAAACTCTCATGTGTTCCAGCATCAAACCATGCAACTCCTCTTGGCAAGAGTTTAACCTTCAACTTCCCTCTTCTTAAATACTCATTATTTATATCAGTTATCTCCAATTCTCCCCTCCAAGATGGCTTTACCTGCTTTGCAATCTCTATAACATCATTATCATAGAAATAGAGCCCTATAACTGCATAATTTGATGGTGGATTTTTCGGCTTTTCTATAATTCCCTTTATGTTTCCATTTTCATCAAACTCTATAACTCCATATCTATCTGGATCTTTAACATACTGTCCAAACACTATTCCCCCACCTTCTTTCTCCAACTCTTCCTTTGCTTCAAGTAAAAGCCCTGTCAATCCACTTCCATATAAAATATTGTCTCCCAAAATTAAACACACATTATCATCACCAATAAACTCCTCTCCAATAATAAACGCCTCTGCCAAACCTCTTGGCTCTTTCTGCTCTTTATAATATAGTTTTATTCCAAACTGTTCTCCAGTTCCTAAAAGTTTTTTAAACCTTGGTAAATCTTCAGGAGTTGAGATAATCAATATTTCCCTAATTTGAGCAAGCATTAAAATAGATAATGGATAATAAATCATCGGTTTATTATAGATAGGCATTAAATGTTTGTTTCCAGCATAAGTTATTGGATATAACCTTGTTCCTGAACCACCAGCCAATATTATGCCCCTCATATTTCCACCTCTATTCACCATTTGATTCATAAACGAAGTTGTTATCTGCCTCTCTTAATGGAGGATGTTTTTTATCCTTCTCAGATAAAATAGGATTTTTTATTGGCCAATTTATGCCAATATCTTCATCGTTCCAAATTATTCCTCTGTCATCTTCAGGAGAGTATTCTGCAGTGCATTTATAGACAATCTCTGCCTCATCACTTAAAACGCAAAACCCATGAGCAAAGCCCTTCGGAATATAGAGCATTCTCTTATTATCTTCTGATAAAATAACCCCTACCCATTTGCCATAAGTTGGAGAACCCTTCCTTATATCTACAGCGACATCAAATATCTCCCCCTTTATACACCTAACCAACTTTCCCTGCGCATTTGGATTTTTTTGATAATGCAATCCTCTTAAAACGCCTTTTTTAGATTTGGAGTGATTATCTTGAACAAACATCTCTTTAATTCCAAATTTTGAGAACTCACTGTATTTGTAGGTCTCCATAAAAAAGCCCCTATCGTCCTCAAAAACTATCGGCTCAATTAATACAACCTCTGGAATCTCCAATCTTTTAAATTTGAATGGCATTTTCTCATCCTCTAATGGTGATTTATTATAGCTTATAAATAATATTTACTATATTAATATTTATATAGGTTATAGTTGAAACTTTATATCTAACTTAAGATGATAGTATGTACGTCATTATTGTTTATGATGTGAATGTTGCGAGAGTGAATAAAGTAAAAAGCTTTTTGAGGAAGCATTTAAATTGGGTTCAGAATAGCGTTTTCGAAGGGGAAATAACAAAGGCAGAGTTTGAAAGAATAAAAGATGGAATCTTGAGAATTATTGATGAAGATGAGGACTCAGTGATTATCTATAAATTTCCATTGGATTTTATACCAAAGAGAGAGATCTTAGGTTTAGAAAAGAACCCAATTGATGATATTATCTAAAATAAAAATAAATTAAAATGAAAATAATTATTAAAACCATGCAACTAACGGCTCATATTTCTTCTGCCCAACTAAGTGTTTAACCAACTTATATGCCTCTAATCTTATCAATCTCCTCTTTGAAACATTCTTTTTTAATTTTGGATGTTGAACGGTTTTATCCATCTCTCTGTTTAGGTGTTCTAAAACCAACTTCATTCCATCTTCGTTTAGCAAAACCCCATTTAAATCATCTCTAAAATGCTTTTTCTGAATAATTCCTTGTTTAACTAATCTGTTAGCCAATCTATCAGCAATCATTGGTTTAAATATTTCACTCAAATCTAATGCCAAGGAAAACCTCCTTTCATGTGGCTCATGCAAATAACTAACAGTTGGCGTTAATTGAGTGTTATAAAGTTCAGTTATTATAGCAGGATATAAACGAGAGTTTAAAAAGCTTATTAAAGCATTCATCTCATTTTTTGGTGGCTTTCTTGTTCTTTTAACAATTTTAAAATCATTTGGAAGTGTCTCATCCCATAAACTATAATACTCCGCCCTAACTCTCCCCTCTACGTTCATAACTTCTGTTATTTTATTGCAGTTGTTTAACTCTTCAATATAACTATCAAATTTTATCTTATTTTTGAATTTTAATAAGTTCCACTCCATATTTTTTATTCCTCCAATGACAAACAACTTAGCTAACTCTAACCTCTTATTTTTATCTAAATAATGCTCAACTTGATTAACTACCAAATAACCAGAGTGTAACGATTCTCTTGGATAAAATGAGCCGTCATAATATCCATAATGATTAAAGAAATGCACAGCAATGCCTTTCTGAGCCAAATAATGGAGAGCTTGGGAGCTGATGCTAACCTTTCCATAGATGTATATGTCATAAATTCCCTCAATAGCTAAGGGCTTTTTACCCCTTGCATTTTCAAAGTAGATTGTATTTTCCTTCCTAAATAAATAACCGTCTGATAATAAAGTTAGGGACTTTTTTCTCATAATTTCACCTTAAATAAAACATAACTCATAATACGCACAATTTTTACA
>JAADDS010000041.1 GCA_013153845.1 Methanococci archaeon
AAGTTTATGGATTTTTTAGCAGTGGAGAATAATATAAACCTAACTAATGAGGATAAAGATCTAATTTATTCTTATGTTGGTGGAAAGGCAAGGATATTTATGATGTTATTGTCAAGTTAAAAGCTGTTAAAGATTTGAAATACATCTTAGAGACAAAACTTGGGGAAGAGTTGAATTACTTAGAAGAATTATTGGAGAAGGTTGAAGAAGGTTATGAAAGTGTAAATTATGATGATGTCTTAGAAGCATTAAAATTGTTTAAAGATAGTTATGAACTTGCAAAAAGTAAGATAAAAAGGAAAATTAGGATATTTTTAATTAAAGAGAATATATTATTCTTAAATCCACAAAAGAGAGTTTTAAAACCACAGAGTTTTTTAGTTTGGAACGCTATAAAGAGGATTCTATAAAATATAGGTGATTCCATGGAAAAAGTTGTTGTTATTGGTTTGGGAATGATTGGCTATGAATTGGTTAAAAAGTTTTTTGAGTTGGATGATTACAAAGTTTATATTATAACAAGAAGTGATAAAGGATTTTTTAAGGATGTTGAAAAATATTTTGTGGATGTTACTAATGAGAATAAAATTAAAGAGACCATTAAAAAAATAAATCCTGACTTTGTTATAAATACTGCTGCAATGACTAATGTTGATTTGTGTGAGACAGAGAGGGACTTAGCTTATAAAATAAATGCTTTAGGGGCAAAATATATAGGAGAGGTTTGTAAGGAGATTGGATGCTCTTTATGCCATATATCAACTGATTATGTATTTGATGGGGAAAACGGAAATTATGTTGAAGAGGATGAGATAAATCCTATTAATTACTATGGTTATACAAAGGCAGAGGGAGAAAGGTTTTTAAATGAGCTAAATTATAATTCAATATCAATTGTTAGGATTTCTGTCCCTTACTGTATAAGCCCAGTTAAAGTTAATTTCTTTATGTGGGTTTTGAATAAGTTAAAAAATAATGAGGTTGTAAATGCTGTAATTGACCAATGGAATACTCCAACCTATGTTAATGAGCTGGTTGATGGAGTAGTTAAGATTTATGAAAAAGATGTTATTGGGTTATTGCACTTTGGAGGAGGGGAAAAAGTAAGTAGGTATGAGTTTGCTTTAAAAGTTGCTGAGGTTTTTGGATTTGATGAGAGTTTAATTAAACCAGTTAAAAGTGCTGAATTAGGATGGAAAGCCAAAAGGCCGAGAGATACATCATTAAATAGTGAAAAAGCAAAAAAGTTATTAGGGATTAAGTTAAAGAATGTTAATGAAGCATTAAGAAAAATATATGCTAAATAATTTAGATAAAAAATTAACCTTAATTAGCATTGATTTTATGTAATGTTTAAAATATACTATACATATATTGTTGAAATTTATCAATTAATATTATAATTATTGCTTTCAGAAATACAAGGATACTTTTAATGACGTTAGTTGCTGAGTGTGATCTATTTATTGAAGATTGATTCATTTCGTTTAATTTAATTGCATAGTATCCTGAATTTTTGATTTGTATAATAATTGTATTGTTTCTTATTTTATATGGAATTGAGACCCATGACTTTAATGAACTATTATAGAATAAAACTTCAATTTTATCATCTAATGTCTGATTTTCAAATTTGATAGTTAATATAAGAGGGGGGGTAAATTCTGCATCTTTTGGGGAAATATAACATGCAAAGGTTGTATTTGGAATATTTATTTTTTTTATATTAATTTCTCCATTTTTATTTATAATAGTTCCATTTTTTATTACTAAATATATATATCCATTTATATTTTTAATTATTGTTTTTTTAATGGTGTAATTATTTTTACTTGTATTAGATAAAGAATTTTTTATATTTTGTTCATTTTCCGTTAATTTCATAGTATACTCAATTTTGTTTCCAGAGGTATTAGATATATTGATATATTCTATTTTTAATATTTTTTTGTAATTGATGTTTCCTTTATTATCTTTAAGTGCAATTTCTAAAATATTAATTCCATTTTTTAAATATAATTTTCCAACATAGTGGTTATCTTCAATAGTATATGATAAAGGTTTGCTGTTCAAGAAAATATATACTGAATACGTACGGTTAGATTCTATAGTCATGTTAAGAACTATAGGCGAACTATTGACAATATTCTTTGTGGGGGATAATATTATGATTTTTGTGGAATTATTACAATATTTAACAATATTTTTATAATTAGTTGTATTAATTTCTTCATTTGAATACTGAGAATTTGTTTTATTATTTACTGATTGGGTATCGTTGGATGGTTCTGGAATTGGGATATCACTACCCACTGAAAATTCTTTTTTAACACCTCCAATATCTAACTGAACGATCGTTCCTGCTGGAATGTTATCTACTTTGTAAGAATACTTAAAATTCCCGCTTTCATCCGCTTTTATTGCTGTTGAAGCAACAATTTTTAGTTTTACAGGTTTTGATAGATCTTTTATTTGACCACCAATTTTTATATCATATGTGCCTATTGGAACATTTGATTGTGAAACAATGGCTATTCCATTAGAATTTGCGATAGCACTTTTTGTTATCCAAATTCCCATTTTGACACTTACATATAGGTTTTTTACATTTTCTGCGATAACTTTAAAGTTGTTTGGCATTGTAGGGATTTTTACATCATTCATAGTGTATAAATAATATGTGGAAAAAACAGGTGGATCTACTTCAAAAGATACATTACAATTTATTTTTTCATTTGGATTCGCTTTTCCAGTTATCGTTACAGTATCTCCAATTTTTGGATGATCGGGAGTTATTTGGATATTAGATATACCATAGATTGGAGAGATTAATAAAATTATAAAAAATAACAGAATTATTGAACCTTTCATATATCACCACCAAAAATCTCAAATTAGTTTTTTGTGAAAAACAAAAAAGATAAAAATTTATTTAAGGAGGATTTCGGTTTGATTCAAAGCTACAATTTTTTTAGTATTAGGTTCGTATACGATTCCAATAACATAACAGTTCGTTCCCATCGGAATATCTGAGGTTATTATGGCGATTTTTGATCTGTTGTTCGTTATATCAGAATACCATGCACCCGCTGTAGCACTATTAAATAATGTGTCTATTATATTTTTGACTTTTGACGCATTTAATGATATAAGATCGGAGTTTTGAACGATCGTTTCTGAATTTTTATCTCCAACAATTGATACATTAAAGTATTTATCGTGTGGTGTTGTTCCTGTAATGTATATTGTTCCTTTGTATCCATTCCCCGAGATTAGCATTAATCCATATCTTACGGACGTTTCAGGAGTTTGGTTTAAACTTAGGTTAAAATACACGGTTCCTCCTAAATAAGCATCTTTTACAATTGAAAGCTTATACTTAAGGTATTCGAATCCACCAACACCTAATATCGTAACGTTGTTTTTAATGGTTCCATTACCCTCAGTTATAATGATTATGTTTTCACCGTAGTTTTGTGGAGCTACCGTGAAGGTTGCATCTCCATTTGAATCGGCTGTTTTTGTGATTTTAACCGGGCTGCTGTTTAATAAATCAAAAAGTTTACCGGCATTACCGTTTAGTAGATCATTTACTGCGTTTCTTAATTCTTGCCTACTTGTTATTATATGTAATGTAACTTCTTTATTTGCGAATGCTTTTGAGCCATAAAACGTAACTGTTACATTTTCTCCATATGTTATAGCCCCAGTTTCTATCGGATAGATTAGATTTAGTGCATTTGCATTACCTTCAAATATGATTGAAACATTATTCCCATCTATAGTATATGTTTTATTGATCGCATTTGTTATTATCTTTATTTCTGGAAGTTTTATTTCTGAAGTTCCTGAAACCTCAACATAATTTCCATCTTCTTTATTATCACCAATATCGGCGAATTTTACAACATCTGTTTCATTATTTATTGAAATTATAGTGTATTTTTGGACTACTATGGATGGGTTAGGTGAAGGCGGGACATAGTATGATCCTCCACCTCCTCCTCCAGAAACCTCGGATGTGGATGTTGAGACCCTATGTATTCCTACACTTGGGGCTAATGTTGTTATGATATTATCTACCTCAGGATCATCGCTTAATATATAAACAGATGTTGTAATTGTTGCTATTTTACTTAATATTGCCTTAATTGTATCTTCACTTTTATAGGTTAGAGGAACTATTGCACCAACACTTCCAGCAACGAAATTTTCGATTGCTGTTAATATAGGATCTTCAGATTTTTGAGAATATACTAACACTATACCTTCATTTTTAGCTTCTGGATTTAGTTTTGGTAATGCAGAGATTGCTACCTTAATAACTTCTTCTTCATCACCATATGCTATGATTGTATTTTTTGAAACATCTGCTACTGAACTCTGTATATCTATTGGTATTTTTTTGCCAAGAATTATTGATGTGTTAAATTTCATCGATTTTATAGTATTAATAACTTCTTTATCCCTGCCAAGTCCATAATAAAGAATAGGTGCATTAAAATCAACAGCAATTGGAGATATTTTTTCGTTAAATCCTTCTACAACAACTAAATTTTTTGCCATTTCTGGTTTTTCCTTTATTAATGCTTTAAATACTTTCTGTGACGTTTCTATTCTTGTCTCACCCCAAATTCTCTCTGTTTTTATCCCAAGTGACTTTATTTCATTCTCGACATTATCACTCACAGCTACAGGCCCTCCTATAATTATTACTTCTGAAGCACCCTCTAATTTGCTTTTGGCGTTATTGGACAGATAGTCAGTTGGCGTATATACTAGCTTATATCCCAACGCCTTTGCGTAAGGGGCAGCGACAATTGCGTCAGCAGGAGTGGATACTAACACAACTACTTTTTTATCGTATCCCATATTAGACGACAGTGTCCCAAAAATTAGCATGAGCGATAATGTGTAAAATATTACTCTTTTTACTATCATAATACGTCACCTAAACTTTATAAGATTCTACAATTTCTTTATAGAACGTTATTACATATATAGGTATATTGTTTTTCATATGTGCTATATATCATTTACTATTGCCACTACGAGGTTGATATGTTGGTTTTTCAATGTATTGATGGAATTAATATATGTGGAGTAAGATTTCATATTAGTCATTAATTTTTTATTAGAATATGTCAAATGTCTTCAGATGATTAACTCTAAAATCTTCTAAATAACTTATAACCGATACTCAACCTTCTAATCGTAACCTTTAAATATTTTGTTCGAATAAGTTTATTTTGGAAGTGATATTATATGACCTCCGAAGTTTTAACTTTATTCAATTAAAGAAGTCCCCACGTCGGGGGACAATACTGCTAAGGTATCCCCTGCCCTCCGATAACGGACGGTGGGGGATGGTCAGTCCCGCTGATAAGCGGAAGCGGGTATCAATGAAGGAGGCATTCTGAATGTGTCAGATTACTTCTTATGAATACATCGATCTAAAAGAATGCCTCTAGAGATACCTTATAGATCTGAGATATTATTTAAAATTCCTAAATATTTCCGTAGGGAGAAACGTATATCGTGAATTAACTCAATAAACATCTTAAATAAAATATCTCAGATCTTTTTCACATCAATATTTAATTTTAAACTTAAATACTTCCCATCTATAGCATCCAATATTTTTTGTGTAGCATTTTCTTCTGGAATTTTGTCTTTATAGAGGATAAACCAAATCTGCCATTTTCCCGGTTTGTTTATTGTAAAATTATATGGCATCTCCCATTGAGGTGTCCAATTTCCATCTACATTAATAGGTTTCGGAGGAAGGGTTACATTGAATCTATCCATTAAATCTGCCTTATAGATTATAGTTTTGTTCAGAGTTTCATTATATGTTAGATTAACTAAATATATCTCAACGTAGTAATTAACATCCCTTCCTTCATGATTAACTATTCCAATAATCACAGTTGCATTCTCTCCAACAAAGAGTTCTGTTGGATAATCATAAGCTTTCCCATTTTTTCCTAAGATGTAAAATTCAGTAAAATGCTCTGTCTGGTTTGGATGAGAGATTACATATATGAGAGTTGCGAATGAGAGAATTATCGCTATCGTTAATATAACAGTTAAAATTTTATCCAACTTACTTCTTTTATCCCATTCAAGCTCTTTCTTTAATTTTTCAATGTCTATTTTTGGAATGTATGGATTTTTAACTCTTTCTCTTCTATAAATTGCAAATATTGAAAATAATATATTAAATGCACATAAACTGATTAATATTGATGTTAGATTAATCCCATACGGAGTAAAATTTAAAATTAATCCAATTAAAGGAGTTAATGCCATAGATAAACCAAAACTCAAAGCCAATCTTTCCAAAGTATCAAGTTCTTTCTTCTTTGGAAACAAAAAATTTATAAATGCATATCCGGGAAAGAAAAGTATAAATCCTAAGCCAATAACTTCTCTTAAAGGATTTTCAGGAGAAACATATATTATCATAAGTAGCAACAAAGATAAGAAGATGATTAATATCAAATCCCAATATTTTTTCATTATTTCACCAATATTTCATAAACTTTTTTGATAAGTATAAATACGAAGATTATTATCAGAATATATATTATTGATTTTAAAATCTCCTTGGATCTTTTGTTTATATAAAAATCCGCTATTTCTAAACATATCAATGAACCAATCAATAGGAATATTACAAACAATTCAACCGAAGGAGATAGTAAGGCAGAAGATACTGCCCATACAGACAAAAAAAGAATTATGTAATTTTCAACTCTCATTACATTTCACCATAGGTATTCATCAA
This sequence comes from Methanococci archaeon, assembly GCA_013153845.1. Taxonomy (GTDB): domain Archaea; phylum AGJL01; class Methanococci; order Methanococcales; family Methanocaldococcaceae; genus Methanocaldococcus. Next base: position 6,791 of record JAADDS010000041.1, read on the forward strand.
CACTTCCAAGTTTTTTTAAATCTATTTCAATGTAATTCTTCTGTTTTTTAATGTTTTTAAGTAATATAAGTTGATTTAAAGATATTGAGATCGCATATATAATGGATGAAACTATTGGACAAGGAATTATACACTTATTATCACAAGATAATTTTAATTCTTCAATAATTATTTTTATATTTTTATCGTCTTCCTCAAACTCGATCCCTCCTATCAATCCAAAGGTCTTTAAAACTGATGAAACGATGGAGATTACAAGTTCTAGATCAGTATCTTCCAACTTTGTATTTGAGTAGGACTCAAAGTCCTCTACAAATCTATAACCTATTGGAGGAGTTATCAAAACTCCATTTTGTGTTAAAAATGTTTTTTCATCAAATATTCCAAGATTTATGGAGAATTTTTTATATTTTGGTATAAATATCCCTCCTTTTGGGAGATTTTCGTAAGGTGGGATGAATATTAAATTTCCCTCCATATTTAATGCATCAAGCATATTATTTATATACGATTGATATGATAATATTGTTTTAACATAAACATCTAAATTGATAACATCTGAGGGAATAAATGCCATTATTACCAATCCAATAAACACACCTGCCAAGCCAAGATTTATATACCATGTTTCCTCATACATAATGCCAATATATAGTGAAACAATACCTAAAATTATCAAAACTCCTCCAATAAGTAAATTTTTATATTTGATCTTTGTATTGGTTATACTACCACCCTTAACTTTTATATACCAATCGTTTTTGGTGATACTTTTGAGAGGTTTTAACATTGTAATTTTGATATTGTTATTGATTGGAAACGTCTATGCCTTAGGGATAAATCCAGATAATGTATCGGAAGATGATCAATACACCTACAACTATTTCAACAACATACTTGAATCATTTTCAAATGTGTTTGAAAATCTCATTATTGATAATGAAACATACATAAACCAGTCGGTAGATATTTTCAATGAGTTGGATCTATTGAAGAATGAAACTTTGTTATATAAAAATCACAATATAACAAGCCCAGTAGATTATATTGTCCAACCTTTTTATAAATTTTCTAAGGATTTGGTTTATGTATGTAAGTTAAACAAGAGATTAGAGGATGACCTATCTAAAAACACAACTGAGAGTTTAATAGATGCAAAAGCCACTCTTGTAGAGATCAATAAAACTCTAATATCAATGGACAACATCTTAAATGAAATAGATAATATTACATGTTTAAAGAAAGGGAATGAAACACTGTTATTTAACACCTCCAATATTAGGAAGATAATTACACTCTATAATCAAAAACTATTTAGATATAATATTCCAGATGTTGAAGGATTAAAGATCTATATATCAGATTCAAATCCGATAATATTTGAAAATGTCTCTATCTACGGAGTTGCTGAAAATGGGAATATTACAGTTTATATTGGTAATTGCACTTACAATCTAACAGTAAAAAATAACACATTTTCAATGATTTACTCATTCAATAAAGAAGGGATCTATGAAATATATGCCATACAGAATGGAAACAAATCAAACATAATCTATGCCAACGTTTCAAAGATTCCAACTTACATACTAACAGATAGAGATGCCTACAGTGGATACGTCAATGAAAATATTACAATAGGTGGTTATGTTGTAGATTATTATGGAGAGAAAGTGAATGGGACTATAATTATACAAAATAATTCAGTTCCATTAAATAATGGTTTATTTATATATAAAATATCCTCAAATAAATCTATTAAAATGAATATAACCTTAATGTATAATGGTGATAAATACCATCTTCCTTCAGAGAAAACTCTGCCTATAGAATTCCTTAAATATCCTACAAGCATTGTAATTTCCACCAATAAATACAACATAACTTCTGGAGAGAGCATAAATATAACAGGAAAAATTTTTGGAGTTAATAGAACGGTTGATGTTTATATAGTTGTAAATAACAAAACATACAAGAAGATAAAAACTAATGGTAATTTCATAGCCAATATATCATTTAACTCATCTGGCGTTTATGAGATCTATGCAGTATATTACGGAAACGACATCTATGAAGGATCTAAATCCAATATTATAGAGATCGATGTTGAAGAGGAAAGTTATTTAACATATATAATCATTGGAATACTTGTTATATTGATTGGTGTTTATGCATACAAGTTTAGAAAAAATAATAATGGAGATAAAAAAGAAGTTAAAGAAAAATCTGAAGTTGAAAAAATCAAAAAGAAGAAAATTAAAACTACAACAATTCCAAATGATGTTGCAGAAGCATATAAGATATTGTTTAACAGATTGGCTGAAAAATACTCAATATCAAAGAATGTAACACCAAGAGAACTTTTAAAGATAATAAAAAATAAAAATCCAAAGATCTATGATGATTTGAAATTTGTAACCGAGATACATGAAAAGTATGTTTATGGGGGATTGGATATTGATAAAGATACTCTGAATAAATATCTGCAAACAATTAAAAAAATCTTATCCAATATTAAATAATTAAATAACTCTTATTGGTGGAAGGTAATGGAGAAATATCTAAAATACATTACTCTTGGTATCTTAGGGGTTTTATTACTTTCACTTCCTTATTCCCTCCCAGTAATAAAGAGTTTTTGCCCTTACAGTATATTTAACACCAACTGGGATGGTTGTTCTGAATTCGCAAGGATGATGTATAATAACGGGGAGGTAATTCCAATAATATCTCCTTATGACTCTTACAATATAAAAGGAGGTGTGCTTTTTATAATATGTCCTGATATGCACTACTCCAATAAAGACGTTGAAAAAATTAAAAATTTTTTAAAGAATGGAGGGACTTTGGTAATTGCAGATGACTTCGGATGTGCAGATGATATTTTAAACGGATTGAATGTTTCTTCAAAAATATCCAATAAACAAGCAATGGATTTATTTTATTACAAAAACTATTCTCTCATTGAGACATACAAAATTAACGGTTATAATGGGAAGATAACATTTAATATTCCGTCTTATATTGTATCACATAAGGGAGAGATAAGAACAAGCTCAATATCAAAAAAGATTTTAATGAAAAGGATTAGATATGGGAGTGGAGAAATCATAATCATCTCTGATCCAGATATATTTATCAATGGAATGAAAGAATACAATAAAAAGTTTTGGAATGAATTTTTAAATGAGTTAGATTCAGATGTTTATTATATTGATGAGGTTCATCACTCTTCATTCAGTCCCTATGACATTGGAGTTGTTTATTTGCAGAGTAATCTATCCAATGACTCAAAGTTTGTAATCTTCTCATTGATTGTGATTGGATCTTTTATATTTAGCACTGTAGATCTGTCAAAAATTATTAAATTTGGATTTAGATTTAGAAACAAAAAATTTTTAGAGAAGATTGCTGAAGAAAACAACATTAATATGGAGAAATTAAATGAGATTATCTCTAAAATAAAGGAAGGGAGGAATTATTAGTTTTAGAGGGAAATTATGGAGGGTAGAGAATTTTTAAACAAGATATTAAAGGAAATGAAAAAATGCATTGTTGGTTATGAAACAGTTATAGAGCTTTTGACTATATCATTATTATCAGAAGGACATGTTTTATTGGAAGGAGTTCCAGGAATAGGAAAAACCACTATTGCAAAAAACTTTGCAAACATCTTTGGTTTGAAATTTTCAAGAATTCAGTTAATGCCAGATATGATGCCTTCAGATATTACTGGCTTTTACTATTACAATCAAAAGACCGGGGACTTTGTGTTAAAGAAGGGTCCGATATTTGCAAATATTGTCTTGGCTGATGAGATAAACAGAACTCCCCCAAAAACACAATCTGCTCTATTAGAGGCGATGCAAGAAAAAGCAGTTACTATCGAAGGAAAAACATTCAAACTTGAAGAACCGTTTATGCTTATCGCTACAAAAAATCCTATTGATCATGAGGGAGTTTATGAACTGCCTGAAGCAGAAAAAGATAGATTTATGTTTAAAATTGATATTGACTATCCAAGAGAAGATGAAGAGATGAGTATGTTACTTAGGAAGCATGAAGAAAAGTTTTATGAAACAAACCAAATTATGACTCCCATCGATCTAAAATATGCAATGATAGATGTGAAAAAGATCAATGTCAATGACAGGATTTTTGAATATATATGTGGTATCGTCAGATCTACGAGAACTGATGATAGATTAGAACATGGTGCCTCTCCAAGAGCATCTGAACATTTATTGTATGCATCAAAGGCACTCGCTTTCTTAAATGGAAGGAATTATGTTATTCCAGATGATATTAAGTTTCTTGCTGAGTATATATTATCTCATAGAATTAAGGTTAAACCCGAGTATGGATTAGAGGGTATGAGTGAAAAAGATGTTATTAAAGATATTATAAATAAAATAGAGGTTCCAAAATAGATTGAAGGGAAAAAATGGAAAGAGAGGATTTGTTAATCATTACATCCATTTTGTTGTTTGCACAGGGCTTTTTATTTATAAATATTATCCCCCCTCTTTTGGGAATCTCCATACTAATATACCTTTTATCTTTAAAGGTTTCTTTTAATGTGGATGTATCTATAGAATTATTAAATAGAGATTTTGAAGTTTATGAAGGGGAAAAAATTGATTTAGCATTTAAAATAAAAAATAACTCAGGTATTCCACTAAAATTGAAAATTAAAGAAAAAATTAAAGAAAATGATGATTTTAAATTAATTGCTAATGAAATATTACTAAATAAAAATGACGAAAAGGAATATAAAGTAAGATTGATTCCAAAAAAGAAGGGGAGATTTGAGATTACTCATTTTATATTTAGGGCTTTTGATGTAAATAAATTATTCTTTAAAGATATTAGGATTCATGAGAAGGTTGTTATAAACGTCTATCCTTCCATAGAAACTTTGAAAAACTCTATTAAAAAAAGTAGGAATATTAAAATTGGTAGAGAAATATTAACTGCATTAAAAAGTGGGTATGAGAGTTTAGAATTTAACGAGTTGAGAGATTATATTCCGGGAGATAGTTATAGAAATATCGATTGGAAAAGAGTGGCTAAATATGGATATTTGGTTGTTAAGGACTTTTTAATGGAAAAGGAAGGGGAAGTTTATGTGTTGGTAGATATAAGCAATGCATTTAGAAAATCTAAAACAGATTATCTTTCTCTATTAGTTTATTATATCATTGGACTTTTAAATGCAAAGAATAAAAATTACAAAATAATATTATTTGATGATTTTGGAGTTAAGAGAATATTTAGTAATTTAAATCCAAATTCAGCAAAAAAACTTCTTTCAGAGTTTTTAACTGGATTGGATGGAATTCCAAGTGTAAAGATTTGTTATGAAAAGAGTAATATATTTAACAAAATTTTCAAATATATTGAAGATGGAGAGATCATTTTAATAACAGATATTGGTTTGAGGTTTGGTGATGTTCTTAACTTTATAAATACTACAAAAAAGAAAGGATCTAATATTTATATAATCTCTCTAAATCCACTGTTATTCTTAGGGGAAAGGCATTTAAATGAAGATAATATCTTAAAAATCTATGAAAGATTTGTTGAAAGGGAGAAAATTGTTGATAAGTTAAATATTTTTTGTCCTGTTGTTGATTTAGGACCTAATGATTTAGTAGAAATTGCCTTTAAAAAGAGGGAGAAGAGATGATCTCATCTGTCATTGCTTTCATTGTTGGTGGATTGTTTGTTGGGATGTATTATAGTTTGTTTATAATATTTATTTTTATTTTAAAGTTACTTAAAAAGGATATGTTGGCTCTAATTATATATTTAATTTATCTCATTTCTATTGGTTATTTTTTAAATGCAAACTCAATATATGCAAACTGGGAGATATTATTTTTTATCGTTGTTCCAAGCATTATTGTTTTGGATGACATCTTAAAGGATATTAAAGATTATAATAAATATGATATTGCAATAGCATTTTTATTTTTATTAAGTTATTTGAATAAAGATTTATTTATAATTTTAATTCTTGGAAAATTTTTAATGTCCTTATATAATAAAATTAATTTAAGAGGTTTTCTTGTTTATCCCATATTTGTCGGGATGTGTCTATTTCTATTTATAAATGGATATGATTTACTAAAATATAGTTGTCTAAATCAAGTAATAGTGTTAATTGCTATAGGGCTGTTGTCTTTCTTTGGTTTTGTAATATTAAAAAAATAAAGAACTTTTTATATTTTTAACATTATTTTAAAATAAATTTAAAACTTAAAAGTATTTTCAAAGCAAATTTTATATAATCCAAAAAATATAATAAGTAATACTTTATAATAAATATGGTGAGAGAGTGAAGTCCTTAATTTTGGCTGGAGGTGTGGGAAGTAGGTTATTCCCTTTAAGTAGGGAGTACTATCCAAAACAGTTTATAAAGTTTAAAGCATTTGGAAAGTCATTGTTTCAGATGACTTTTGAAAGAACTTTAAAGTTATCAAATATAAAAGATATTTATATAATAACTAATGAAAAGCATAAGTTTTTGGTTTTGGGACAGATTGAAGAGTTGGGTTATAATTTTGATGAGGATAATATATTAATAGAGCCGATAGGAAAAAATACTCTTCCAGCGATTTATTATGGGATTAAGATTATAAAGGAGAGGGATGGAGAAGACACCGTCGCTGTTTTTCCTTCTGACCATTTAATCGAAGATGGGGAGAAATTTACAAAAACAGTTAAAGAAGGTGTTAAGTTAGCTAATAATTATTTAATAACCTTTGGAATAAAGCCAAATAAGCCCCATACTGGTTATGGTTATATTAAGCCGGGAGAAAAGTTGGATGTTGGTTATAAAGTTGAGGAATTTAAAGAAAAACCTGACTTTGAGACCGCTAAGAAATATATTAAAAATGGTTATTTATGGAATAGCGGGATGTTTTTATTCAGAACAGATATTTTTGAAGATGAGGTTAAAAAACACTGCCCAGAGGTTTATGAAGCATTTAAAGAAGAGGATATAAATGAAGTTTATAAAAAAGTTCCAGATATTTCAATCGATTACGGAATTATGGAAAAGACAGATAGAGTAGCAGTTATCCCTCTAAATATAAAATGGAGTGATTTGGGAAGTTTCGATGCCATATATGACGTTTTTGACAAGGATGAAAATGGAAATATTATCTATGGAGAAAATGTTGTATTAAATTCGAAAAATAATCTAATATATACACATAGTGGAAAGTTGGCATCTTTAATTGGAGTTAAAGATCTAATTGTCGTTGATACGAAAGATACGCTATTAATCTGCAATAAAGGAGATAGTCAAAAAGTTAAAGATGTTGTTAAACATTTAAAAGAAAAAGGAGATGAAAGGGTTCTATTCCACAAAAAGGTTTACAGACCATGGGGATGTTATGAGGTTTTAGAAGAGGGAAGATTTTATAAAGTTAAAAAAATAACTGTTCTACCAGGAAAGAAGTTGAGTTATCAACTTCATTATCATAGAAGTGAGCATTGGGTTGTTGTCAAAGGAATGGCAAGGGTTATTATTGAAGGGGAGGAGAAGTTTGTTAGAAGTGGAGAAAGTATCTTCGTAAGAAGTGGTTATAAACATAGATTAGAGAATCCTGGAAAGATTCCTTTGGAAGTTATAGAAATCCAAGTTGGAGAGTATTTAGAAGAGGACGATATTGTAAGATTCGAAGACGATTGGAAAAGAAAATGATTAATATATAAGGTGGTAATGTGGATAAATTAAAAGTATATTTAGCAACATTCCTTATTGCATTGATTGTAGTTGTGTTATTAATTATATATTTCTTTGGAGTAATGTTCTTTGTGAAGTTATCACTTATGCTTATATTATTAATGGCTTTCATAATGTCTTTGTTTTTCCTTGCTTTATGTTTATATGCAAAATCTTGGAAACCAAGCATTGGTTTTGGAGTATTTGCTTTATTAAATGCCATAGCATTATATTTTACATATCGATGGAATCATTTGGAAATTGTTGGAGGAATTATACTTTTAATGATTTTGTTGTTTTTATTTGGAGTTTGGTATATAAGCGAGCCCGATATTGGATTAATGGATAGGTTTAAGAGTCCAGAAAGATTGGTTAAGGAGGGAAAGCTTAAAGAAGCAGCAAAGAAGTATGAAAAAAGAGGGGATTATCCAAATGCTGCAAAACTTTATGAAAAAATTGGATGGTTAGAGAGTGCTGCTTATGCCTATGAGAAAGCTGGGGATTATGTTAAAGTTGCAGAACTTTATGAAAAATTATATATGAAAGAGAACGATGTATATTATTTAAAGGAAAGTTATGAATTTTGGAAGAAAGCTGGAAATTTAAACAAGGCAGTTAAAGTTTTAGAGAAGTATGCTGAAGAAGAGCCATGGTTTTGGGAGGATGTTGCCAAGCATTATGAAGAGTTGAATGATGAAAAAAATGCAATAAGGGCATGGAAAAAGGCATTGGAATATTATCTAAAAGAAGCAGAGAAGGAAGGAGTATTTTGGGAAGATGTTGGAAATATTTACAAAAGGTTGGGAGATTTAGAGAAAGCGAAAGAAGCTTGGAAGAGATTTTTAGATTACTGTTTTAGAGAAGTTGAGAATGATAAGATGTGGTGGAAGCATATTGCTGAAACTTATGAGTTGTTGGGTGAGAAAGAGAAATCTAAAGATGCTTGGAAAAAGTATGAAGAATATAAAAAGTTAGTTATGAATGGTTGATATATATGGGTAGAAAAACATTAGTTATTTTATTGCCGGCATTAAATGAGGAAGAAACCATTGGGAAGGTTATCGATGAGATTGATTTTGATAGTTTGAGGAATATGGGTTTTGATGTGAAAGTTGTTGTAGCAAATGGGCCAAGCACAGACAATACTGAGAAGGTTGCCAAAGAAAAGGGAGCTATCGTATATAATATACCTATTAAAGGTAAAGGTAATCAAATTAGAGAAACTTTGAAAAGGATAGATTTTCATTATGATTATTTAGTTATGCTTGATTCAGATTATACTTATCCTTGTGAGTATATAAACACAATAGTTAAATTATTAGAGAATGGCGATTGTGATGTAGTTATTGGTTCAAGATTAAAAGGAAGGATTGAAGAAGGGGCTATGTCAAAGGTTAATATGTTTGGAAATTGGTGTTTAACTATGATGGCTTCTTTGCTGTATTTTAAATATATAAGTGATGTTTGCACTGGAATGTGGGGATTTAAAAAGTATGTTTTAGATTCCATTAAAATAGATGCAGAAGGTTTTGATTTAGAGGCAAACTTTTTTGTTGAGATTGTGAAGAAAGGTTTTAAAATTAAAGAAATTCCAATACATTACAGACCAAGACCTAATGAGTCAAAACTTAGTGGAGGTTCAAGATTTAAAGCAATAAGTAATGGATTAAAGATTGGATGGTATTTGGTGAAAAAGAGGTTTTAAGGGATTGGCATGAAAAAAACTATCGCAATTATTGGATTAAGGGGAATTCCTGGAAATTATGGAGGCACTGAAACATTTGTTGAAGAGTTGGTATCAAGATTAAAGGGAAAATATAATTTTTATGTTATGCATGAAGATAAAAAGTTTTATGAAGATAAATATGATGAAAGTATTTTTAGAGTGCATTCATTTTCTATTGAGGCAAAAAGCACAAGTATTCCAACAATAAACGATTTTTTAAATACATTATATATATGTTTAAAACATAATAATGATATTGATATATTTTATTTTCTTGGACCTGATAGTAGTGTTGCATCCCTATTGCCAAAAATTTTATTAATGAATTCCTACATTTTAATCAATCCAGATGGTGTTGAGTGGAGAAGGTTGATAAAGAGGATACAATTTGTCCCAATTTATTTATATCCGATTTATATAATAACTATGATTTATATGTATTTAATGGAGTATTTATCTTGCACATTGCCAGATGTTGTTGTTGTTGATTCTGTAGGAATAAAAGAACATTTATTAAAGGAACATAATGTAAAAAAGAGAGTTGTTTATATTGCCTATGGTTCAAGGGAACTAATTCCTTCAAATTTATCAAAAGATGAAGAATTTAAAATATTAGATAAATATGAATTAAAACCTAGTGAATATTATTTAACAGTCGCTCGTATAGTAGCTGAAAATAACATTCATTTAGAGATAGAAGGTTTTAAGAAAGCAAAATCTAATAAAAAACTTGTTATAGTTGGAAATTTTAATAAAAAAGACCATTATTGCAAACATCTTTTTAAATTAAAGGAGAACAATGAAAACATATTATTATTAAATCCAATTTACGATAAAGAAGTTCTTGGAGTTTTAAGAAAAAACTGCTTTGCTTATATTCACGCCTATGAAGTTGGAGGAACAAATCCTTCTCTACTTGAACAGATGCTGTTTAAGAGGCCGATATT
>JAADDS010000023.1 GCA_013153845.1 Methanococci archaeon
TCCACTACAATATAAATATCATAACTTCCATCAGCATTTGGAATAATATGCTTAGTAACCTTTATTAAATAACTACCTACTACGTAGATTTCTTCTACAATAATATAGGAACTACCATATTTTGTAGAAACTTCTTGGACACTTCTATTTATTAAGGTTATATTTTGATCTGCTACTTTGAACGTGCAGTTTGCCCAGACAACTGGGACTCCGTTAAATGTGAAGTTGTATTTTTCTGAACTCCAAACACTTCCTGGAGATAGTAATTGATTTGGTGTTAATATTTGCTTTGAATATGGGATTAATAATGTTGTGTTAAATGGATCTAAGTTTTGTGGATTACTTCCATTTACTGCCCATATAGTTACATGAGTTAAGTTGAAGTAGTATTCTGATGCCTTGTTTGACATATTTGCATTTTCATGCCATATTTCGTATTTACCGCTTGATGCGTTTAAGAAAGGTCCCTCTTTGGTTGCACTTACTCCACCGTATCCTGTTGCATAAACACCTTCAACTTTTGTTCCTGATACAGTTCCGTTGAATTCAAAGAAGATTACTGCAAAACCATATTTTTCTAATGTTGCTGATCTGTTTGCATAAGTGTTATTTCCAGTTATGTTCATTGAAATTGTCGCGTTTTGAGTTGTATTTAATATAACATTTGTCCAGTTTAAGGTGTCATTTGCATTTCCAGTAAAGTATGGACCGTTGTATGTTATGATATTTCCTTGGTTTGCTATATAGCCAGTTATGTTTAAGAGATTCCACGTATTGCTTCCATAGTTGTTTGAATCATTACTCAGATACTTTGTCATGCTAATTGAAACTGGTGTATCTGTTGATGGTAGTGCTGTAACGTTTCTACTAACATTTATATAGACAGTCCAGTTTGAAAGTTTTCTTGATGGGATCTTTGTATCACTGTATGTTTCATTTATTATCAATGGGACTCCTGTTATTGATTTGTCTATGCTAAAATTGATTATTACATAACTGTTGTTTGGAAGAACTGGAATGTGTATGTAGGTGTTTGCTTGAGGTAAGTTTGTGTATGCAGGAGCTGAACTCTCAATGAAGACAGGTTTTGGTGTGTTGTTTATTTGAACTGCTGGGGCGGTTATGTTGTTAGAGATATTAACTGCCACCCAGACATCTGAGAGTGTATCGTTTATTGTTTTTCCAGTGTTGTTGATAATTATATATCCAGTTATTGAGTTTATTGTTGAATTTACAGTTCCATCTCCAAGAGTATTTCCAGTTATATTATATTTTTCATAGTATGCTACATATAGAGGACCATTTTCTCCATAAGCAGAAATTGCCCCGAAAAATAGAAACATAGATAAAATTGAAATTAGTAGTATACTTTTCCTCATATCTTCACCTCTAAGTTGGTTGTGTAGGGTGAGGGAACATTTTTTAGACACAAATATTATATTCTACTATTTAATATATATATTTTATAGAACATTTTTTAGACACAAATATTATATTCTACTATTTAATTATAGCACTAAATAGATTCGTATTTCATTAATTTTATAGAGTATAAACTAGTAAGATCTTCATAACTAAATACTAACAACCAATATATAAACTTTCCGATATTAAGGTTGCCAATACCCAATAAGATAAGTTAGTAATCGAAATAATGAATGTAATATTACCAGATTATTAAAAAAAGAGAAAATATTTTAAAAAGTAGTAAAAATTTTATAAATTGTTATAAAGATTGACCCAAAGATGCTCTTACGAGACCATCAAACAATGGATGGGGTTTGTTGGGTCTTGATTTAAATTCTGGATGTGCTTGTGTAGCTATAAAGTATTTATGATTACTTATTTCAATAAACTCTGCCAATCTTCCGTCTGGAGATTTTCCAGAGATTGTTAGCCCACATTTCTCCAATATTTCGTGATACTCAGGATTGACTTCGTATCTATGCCTATGCCTCTCAGACACCTCTTTTTTTCCATATAGTTTATAAGTTAATGTTCCCTCTTTTAATATTGCAGGATAAGCTCCTAATCGCATAGTTCCTCCTTTTGCATCTATTTCTTTCTGCTCTGGTAAGAGATCAACTACTGGATATTTTGTATTTTCATCAAACTCTGTTGAATTGGCCCCCTCTAAACCACAGACATTTCTTGCAAACTCTATAACTGCACACTGCATACCCATGCAGATTCCTAAAAAAGGAATATTTTTCTCTCTTGCATATTTTATAGCATTTATTTTTCCTTCAACTCCTCTATCTCCAAATCCTCCAGGAATTAAAATTCCATCAAGTTGATTGTCTTCTCTATATCTATCCATTATTTCTTCAAAGTCCTCTCCTTCCAATATCTCAGAGTGAATCCAATTTATATTAATTTTTGTATCATTTTTAGCTCCTGCGTGTATTAACGCTTCAATTATACTTAAATAAGCGTCTTTTAACTCCACATACTTCCCAACGATGCCTATGGTTATCTCGTTTAGTGGATTTATTATTCGATCTACAAATGCTCTCCATTTTGAGAGATCTGGCTTTCTATTTGGGAGATTGAGCTTTTTTAGAACTAAATCTCCCAATCCTTCTTTTTCTAAATTTAAAGGGACCTCATATATTGTTCTTGCATCTCTCGCTTCTATAACTGCCTCTTTATCTACATCACAGAATAAAGATAATTTTTCTTTTATTTTATCCCCCATCGGCATTTCAGTCCTACAAATTAAAATATCTGGCTGTATTCCTATACTTCTAAGTTCTTTAACGCTATGTTGTGTTGGTTTTGTCTTTAACTCTCCTGCAACTTTTATATAGGGAAGTAGTGAGACATGAATGTATAATACATTTTCCTTACCAATATCTTTTTTAAACTGTCTTATTGCCTCTAAAAATGGCAAACTTTCTATATCTCCAACAGTCCCTCCGATTTCAACAATTGTTATATCGTAATCTTTTCCGAGGTCTTTTATCCAGTTCTTTATTTCGTTTGTTATGTGAGGAATAACCTGCACTGTCTTTCCTAAATAAACACCTTTTCTTTCCTTAGTCAATACGCTCCAATAGATCTTTCCTGTTGTTATGTTGTTATGTTTGGTTAAATTTTCATCAATAAATCTCTCATAATGTCCTAAATCTAAATCTGTCTCTCCTCCATCTTCTGTAACAAAAACCTCTCCGTGCTCGTAGGGAGACATTGTTCCAGCATCAATTTGAAGATAAGGATCTATTTTGATCATATTTACTTTAAAGTTTCTTGACTTCAATAATCTCCCTAAGGAGGCAGCAGTAATTCCTTTACCTAAAGATGATATAACTCCTCCTGTTATAAATATAAACTTCATAATCCCACCGTTAAGTTGTTTTTATAAGCTACACGGATGTATAAAGCCCCCTTTAATCATTAAATCTGCTAATGTTATAGCAACCATTGCCTCAGCCACTGGAATAACTCTTGGAACAATAACTGGGTCATGACGGCCTTCAATCTCTATCTCCACGTTTTCAAGGGTCTTTAAATTAACTGTTCTTTGTTTTTTGCCTATTGAGGGTGTTGGTTTCACAGCAATTCTTAAGACGATTGGAGTTCCACAACTAATTCCTCCCAATATCCCTCCGCAATTATTTGTTTTAAATCTTATATTTTTATCTTCATCGAAATACATCTCATCGTTCATCTCACTTCCAAACATCTCAGCCGCTCTAAAACCAACCCCTACCTCAACTCCTTTAACTGCATTTATACTCATTAAAGCCCTTGCTAATTCCCCATTTAATTTATTAAATATTGGATTTCCAACGCCAACAGGAACGTTTAAAGCTACGATTTCAACAACGCCTCCAACACTATCTTTGTTTTTTATTGCTTCTAACACATATTCTTCCATCTCTTTTTCATTCATAGATGGGCATCTTAACGAATTACTTTCAATGATCTCTATCAATCTTTCTAATGATTTTTCATTTTCAAAAACCTCAGAATTTTTATAATAACTAAAATCTCCACATATTTTTCCGATCTTTATAGTATATCCTATTATTTTTATGTTATAAGTATAAGATAAGAGTTTTTTTGCAACTGCTCCTCCGATGACATGTCCTATTGTTATTCTACCACTTGCTCTTCCCCCTCCTCTATAATCGTAGTTTTTATATTTTAATCGATAGGTTAGATCAGCGTGTCCTGGTCTTGGAGTGTCTTTTAGTTTTGAATAGTCCTTCGGTCGCATGTTTTTGTTATATACGATACCGCAAATAGGAGCCCCTGTGGTTTTTCCATCAAAGATCCCAGATAGGAGCTCTACTTTATCTTCCTCTTTCCGAGGAGTTGAAAAAATACTCTGTCCTGGTCTTCTTCTGTTGAGTTCTTTTTGAATATCTTCTTCTGACAGGGGGAGGTTAGCAGGACAGCCATCAATAACTGCTCCAACTGCTTTTCCATGACTTTCTCCAAAGACGGTAACTCTGAACATATCTCCATAGGTGTTCATTAAATCACCAAAAATTTGTTAGTTTGACATTTTTATTTAATGTTCAAACTATTTAATGTCTGACACTTTAATAAAATTGTGGAAGTATATTTAAATAATCGACTAAGATAATTAATTGAATTAATCATAATGAAATTAATAATAAGCTTATAAAGAATAAACTCAAAGAAAATTCTCAAAATAAAAATGATCAATCAAAAGAAAAGAAGTTGCCCTTTAAAAATCAAAATAACCAAAACAAAAATATGCAACAACCATTATTCTTTAATCTCCCTTAAAACCTTATAAAATCTATTAAGTGTCTTTCTTAAAACTCTTAGCCCTTCTTCATCTTCCTCAACCCCTTTTTTTCCTCTATCTTTAGACCAAAACGTAGCTCCTAAATTAGCTCCAAAAGAACCCCCTCCCACAGGAATCATTTCATTTATAATATAAAAATCATGAATCGTTCTTAAAGCAATTTCTTGTCCTCCATTTCTATCCCCTCCAATAGATATGGCAGTTCCAACTTTTCCTCTCAATATTTTTGGATCTTTTGCTAATATTGCTCTACACCTATCCATCAATGTCTTTAACTGCCCTGTTATATTTCCCTGATAGACGGGAGTGCCAATTATAACTCCATCAGCCCAGATAAGGTTTTCATAGACCTCTTCCATATCATCCTTATGTATGCAACCTTCTTTCTTTTTTATGCAGTAATCACAGTGAAGGCAAAAGTTTATCTTCTTTCTACTAACTGAAAAATATCTAACCTCTGCCCCTTTCTCTTTCAAATAATTTAAAGCATAATTTACTGCAAAATGAGTCCCCTGCAATCTTGGACTTCCGCTAATTCCAAAGATTCTCATTATTCCACCTTTACCATTAAAACAGAAATTAAGTAAAAATAAAGAAATGAAAAACATTAAAAAACATTAAAAATTAAAAAAATTAAATTATAAGTCAATATCTGCTAATCTTTTACCAAATTCACAACACTTTTTAAGATCTTCCTCTTTTGGAGCAAATCTTACTGTTAAACATTCATCATCAACTATCTTAAAGCCCAAATTTTCAAATATATTTTTAATTTTTTCAGTTGCACACTCCATCCAACCGTAAGAGCCAAAAGCAACGCCGATCTTGTCGAGTGGTCTAATACAATCCATATATGCAAGGAATTTACCAACTTCTGGGTAGAGATTTCTATTTACAGTAGGTGAGCCAATTAAAACATACTTTGCATCTAAAATTTCAGTCATTATTCTACTTAGAGAGGTTTCAGAAATTCTATAAATTTTTACTTCAACCCCTTTCTCCATCAATCCCTCAGCAATTGCATGAGCCATCTTTTTGGTTGAGTTATACATTGTGTCATAAACAATAACTGCCTTGTTTTTTGTTTTATTCGTTGCCCAATCGTTGTATTTCTCAATAATCTCATTTATATATTCTCTCCAAATTACGCCGTGGGAAGGGCAGATAAGTTCAATATCTAAGCTTTTAACGGCTTTTATTGCATCAGGAATAAGCATTTTGTAAGGCATCAGTATGTTAGCAAAGTAATCCTTTGCATGTTCAAAAATTCCCTCTCCTATCTCGTAATCAAATCTCTCAGAACTTGCAATATGTTGCCCAAATGCATCATTTGAGAATAAAATTTTCTCTTCTTCACAGTAAGTTAGCATATTATCTGGCCAGTGGAGCATTGGAGTTCTTATGAACTTTAAAGTTCTGTCTCCTATGCTTATCTCATCTCCTGTATCTACAATAACAAAATCCCAATCTTTCGTATCATAGTAGAGAGATAAATGTTCTTTTCCCTTTTCGTTAGTTATTATGGTAGCATTGCTGATCTCAACCAATTTATCAACACAACCGCTGTGATCTTTTTCTACGTGATTAACTACAATATAATCGAGATCTTTTGGGTCTATGAGTTTTGATATGCCGTAAATAAGTTCATTGAACATGTAATCCTTTGCAGTATCTATTAAAACATTCTTCTTATCTTTTATCAAATAAGAGTTATAGGTTGATCCGTAAGGAGTTCCATAACCATGAAAATCCCTAATTTCCCAATCAATCACTCCAACCCAGTATATTCCATTTTTTATTTCTAATACCATTAAGATCACCTTAGTAGTGGTAAATTAATGTAAAAATAAATTGATGGGATAAATATAAAAAACAGATTAGTAATTAGAGCTCAATTATTCTATATCCCTCATCTAAATATTTCTTTAAGCTTATATGTCCAAACAATTCATTTTCTAATTTTAATTTGCCTTTAATTTCTTCTTTAACATTAAACATACTCGCACAGGCCTCACATACGACAAAATCATCTTTTACTTTTTCAAAATGACTTTTTAATGGATGATTTTCACTTAACAGATCTTTTGCCCACAAAACTGCTTCTCCTTCCAATATAATCTTTACTTCATCTCCTTTTTCTTTTAATTCATTTGCAAATAGTAATGTGTGCATCATAATAGGCATATTTGGCTGATTTTTGTGGAAGTAGGAAAATATCAAGAAGGCAACTTTCATAAACCCCACCTCATTTATATATTTGTTTAATTGATTAAATTAATTAAATTTAATATTTTTCACATTTAACTTCAAAGTATTTTCTTGGATGACTACATGAAAGACACTCTTTCGGTGGCTCTTTTCCAAAATGAACAAAACCGCATTTTCTACAAACCCATTCCACTGGTTTGTCTTTTTTAAATATGGTCTCTGCTTCGATTTCTTTTAAAATTTTCCTGAATCTCTCTTCATGGTGTTTTTCAGCAATTGCTATCGCTTTTAGCCGATCTGCTATCTCTTTAAGGCCTTCTTTCTCTGCGATCTCTGCAAATTTTGGATACATCTCTTCATATTCAAAATGCTCCCCTTCAATTGCTGCTTTTAAGTTTTCAGCAGTATTCTCCAAAATAACAGGTACTTCTACACTATCAACTTTTATTGAATCATCATTAATGTTATATTTCTTTTTTAGTTCAGTTATTAAATAATAAAGCCACTTGGCATGCTCTCTTTCATTTTCAGCAGTTAATAAAAATATCTCAGCTATTTGCTCGTATCCTTCATGCTTTGCAATTTTTGCGTAGCAAGTATATCTATTCCTTGCTAAACTCTCTCCTATATATGCTTTTGTTAAATTTTTTAGGGTCTCTTTCATATTTATCACAAAAAGAGTTATTAATTAAATTAAAATTAAAACATTAGACATGTTAAATATTGAATCGCGTATTTTTATCATCTTTTATTCATCAAACTCTACCCATTCATCTAACGGCTCGAATGATTCTTTTCCTACTTTACCCCTACAAACTGGGCATATCCATGTATCTGGAAGTTCCTCAAAAGGCGTTTTTGGAGGTATGTTTTGACTTGGATCTCCTTTTAGAGGATCATAAACCCATCCGCATACTTTACACTTGTATTTTCTATATCTTGGTTTTTCACAACTTCCATCTAATTTGCAGGCGATCTTTAACTCAACCATAGTTCCACCTCAAAAAATAATTATAGATTAAATTAAAAAGATTTATTAATATCTATTGAGCCACTAAAAACTTTTACTCTAATTTTTTATAGCAGAACCACCAATCTAAACACTCGATTTCTCCCTTCTCACAGGCCTCTTTTCTTTGCTTTATCTCCTCCACTGATGATGCAGGAGGGATGATAACTTTATCTCCAATTAAATCATTTTCAGGCCAATTCGCTGGCATAGCTACTCCTTTTTCATCTGAAACTTGGAGGGCTTTAACTAATCTAACGATCTCATCCAAGTTTCTACCAACTTCTTGCGGGTAGTAGATAATTGCCCTAATTGTTCCCTTATTATCCACAACAAAAACCGCTCTAACTGTATTGTCTCCTTTATATGGGCTTATCATTCCTAATTTCTCTGCCAACTCTCCTCTATCATCTGCTATAATTGGAAATTCAATTTCAACATCTAATTTTTCTTTTATCCACTCAGTCCATTTTAAGTGGCTAAAAACTTGATCTATACTCAATCCAATTAACTCAGTATTTAGTTTTCTAAACTCATCGTATCTCTTTTGAAAACCAACGAACTCTGTTGTACAGACAGGTGTGAAATCAGCAGGATGGCTGAATAAAACAAACCACTTTCCTTTCTCTACATAATAATCTGGCAACTTTATAACTCCGTGGGTTGTTTTAACCTCTACTTCTGGAAATTTCTCCCCGATAACTGGCATTTTTCCTTCGCACATTTTTATCCCCTCCTTTTTTAGTTTTATTTTTTTAATATTTTATTTTTTGTCGATTTATTTTTATTTAATGAAGTCCTTACATTTTGCTTTCTTGATTTGGATTCCTTGCCACTAATTTTGGATCATATCCTTTAAACCCACATTCAGGAGTGTAGCAGGAAACATCATAGAATGTGCATTTTTCCCCACAATTTGGACATCTTTCTGGAGGTTTCTCTGCCTCAAAGACATAACCGCAATTTGAACATTTCCACCATGGCATATTTCCACCAAAAAGTTTAATTATAAGTTTTATCACTATTTAGTTGTTATAATGTGTAATCTTTATTATTTCATTGCTTTATTGGGCATTTATTTGCTAACTTCATTGCCAAATCCTCTGGATCTTTTATTGGAAAATCATTGTCCGTTAATAGTTTAACCAATTCTGCCGCTTCGATCTCCCCACATGGAAGTGAAATCCCGCAAGGGAGGGCTTCTGCTAATTCAACTTTATTTTTTATTGGAAAAACATTTTTATCTTTAAAATATTCTACTAATTTTAATTTAAACTCTTGAATATCTCTTAATGCTTCATATAATGGATGGTTTGTTGTTATCATTGAGATCACCTTTTTAATAAGTTAAATTTTTCTATTTTTTTATTTATTTTTATTTTTTAAGTGGTTTGGCAATAAATACGCAGGCGTCATAACCCTGTGCCTGGCAATACATCTCTTTAACGAAATATTTTTTATTTTTTATTGACTCTAAGAACCCAGCAATCAATCCTGCTTCAAAATCACACATTGGTTCTTCTGACTTCTGAGTTCTACAAAATATACAGTCCTTTACTTTTATTTCTAATTCCTCATTATCTTTTTCTTTAATCTCAATATAACCGATATTATTGGCCTCAAAAAACTTCTTCACATCCTCATAACTTTTTGGAGACACCAATCTTCCAACTTCATAGCCAATTTCATACAGGGTTGTGTCTGATCCAAGGTCTTTAACCTTCTGCATATACGCGTATATTAAAATCGCAAGTAAATCTGATGGAATTTCTCTACTTTTAAATTTATATTCTTCTGGATTGTAATTTACAACGTCTTTAACTGAGATCATTAATTACACCTTTACATGAATTTATAAACACATTTATTTTACATTTATTTATTTAATTAATCGATTTTTCTGAAAGCGTTTTTTCCTAATCCGCACTGAGGACATCTAAATGTATCTGGGAGATCTTCAAATTTCGTTCCTGGTGGGATGTTTTGTGATGGTTCTCCTTTATCTTCATCATACACCCATCCGCACATGCATTGATACCTTGCCATCTCTATCACCTTTGTGCTATTTTTGTCATTATTTATCTTAGTTAGTTAGAGATATATATCATTAATCACTTAAATTTCGCATAATATTATGAAGTTAAAGACGATTATCGCATTTATGATTTTCTATGTATGGTTTATTAGTTTTTTGTTAGTTTTTAGTTTATTATTTTTTATTTATAAAAATAAGATTTTATTCAAGCAGAATCTCTTTTTCGTATTCCCAGACCCCGTGAAGATTGCATCTCATTAATGCTCTTAATGTAAATTTCTCATGTTCTTTTGACGGGGCTTTTACCATCAACTTAACCTCTGGTTTCATAAATTGGGTAAAATCAACTCTTGCTAAATAAAGATCTCCCATATATAACTCTACCCAATGGATAAAATGGTCATCTTCCATAGGATGTGGAATTCCAGTTGAAATTTTTACTTCAAAATAATCATCTGCTTTAACTTTGTCTTTACACTCAATAAATGGTGTGTGTTTCTTTTCAAAATCGGTTCCCTCTTTCATTCGGTTTATTCCGCAGTAGTGTGTCATATTATCCCCACAATTTTGAATTTTCCTTATTTTAAAATTAAAATTAAAAATTTAAAAATTAATTGAATATTTAGAGCTTTTCTAATATCTTCATTGCTTTTGTGAAAGCAGGCATTCCACTTGTTAATAAAACAACTCTCAAAACATCTGCTATTTCTTCTTTTGTGATTCCAAGTTCTTTCATTGCACTTTTCATCTGTTTTTCTATCGCTACTTCATCACACTTTGAAGCAACGATTCCTATTGCAATCAATTTCTGAGTTTTATAATCCAATGTTTTTCCAGTAAAGACAGTATCATTCAACTTAACTATAACATCATAGAGATCTGGATATTTCTCTTTAACTACCTTCATTCCCTCCCCAAAAAATACTTCGTTCTTCATTTTCTCACCTTTTTATTTTTTAAGTTATTTTTAAAGGACTTTTTGATTATTTTGTCTAATTTCCTTATATTATATTTTGATATTAGACAGTATATATAACTTTCTAAATTTTTTGAATAAAAATTTTAATGCCCATCTATTTTCTTGATAAACTCATCTGTTGGAATAAAGTGTAAGTCCAAAGCAACATCTTTCGGAGACATTCCCATTGCAAGCCCAAGTAATTGAGAGTAGTGTATCACAGGAATGTTGTATTCCTCTCCAAACCTCTCCTTTATCTCTACCTGCCCCCTATCAAACTGTAAGTGGCAGAATGGACAAACCTCTGTTATACAATCAGCTTTTGCTTCTTTTATATTTTCCAACTTTGTTTTAGTCATTTTTAAGGCAACATCTAAATTTCTTGCTCTAACTCCTCCACCGGCTCCACAGCACATATTTTTATCTTTATAATTGACCGACACTGCTCCAAGTGCTTCTACAAGCTCATCAAAAGATCTCGGCCTTTCTGAACTCTCTAATTTTTTAATATCCGTTGGTTTTAAATAATGACAACCATAATGAACTGCTACATTTACATTTAATGGATTTGTTATCTCTTCTCTGATTCTATCAACTCCTAAATCGTAGTATAAGACCTCTGGCAAGTGTCTAACTCTAACTTTCCCTTTATACTCTAATCCATACTTGGAGAGTATTTCATTCACCATTTTTCTTGCTTTTTCGTTTTCTTTTAGTAAGTGATCTGCTTCATATAGCGAGCCATAGCATCCATTACATATGGTTAAGATGTCCATTTCAACTTCCTCTGCCATGCATAGATTTCTTGCTGCTAAGGTTAGCCAAGTTTTCAAGTCAAAAGAACCGAAAACTCCCGGAGCTGGACAGCAAGATGCCTTTTCAAAGGGATGTAATTTTATTCCAAGTTTCTCCATTGTTATGTATGTGGCTTTTTCAATGCCGGGGTATCTGTTTGGAGCAATACACCCCAAAAAGAACACGAATTCCATATTAAAACACCTTTTTTATTTTTTAACCTTTTAGTTAGGATTTATTTTTATTCTGACATATCTTTCCATTCCATTGGTTTTAATTGCATTGTTTCTGTGCAGATTCCGACCATATCACAAAATCTTAGGTCTTTCATAATCCCCCTAACTACCTCTAAGGCATCGGGATACTTGTGGGTTGTTGGAGGAATTTCAGTTAAACCAATTTCTTTTCTTGCTTTTTTTATTTGGTCATTGATTGGAACAGCGTGTCCTGTCTTAAAAACATATAAGGCAGTTTTTTTATGTGCCTCAGCCATTTTTCCTTCTCTTGCAGCAATATTTCTTAAAACTTTTATTATATCTGTTATCTTAACTGTTCTTGGACATCTTTCATAACACTCATAGCAGGTTGTGCACATCCATAGGTCTTCACTGTCTATTATTGCAGATTTCATTCCAAATTGGGCATATCTTATTAATTTTCTTGTTCTAAAAGCAGTTATTTTCCCACTTGGACAGCTTCCTGTGCATGTTCCGCATTGATAACATGCTTTAAAAGAGGAAACATGCCCTTCCCCAAGAATTTCCCCTGTCTTTATAATTTCTTTAATAAAATCATTGCTAATATCTTTTTGAGCATAGATTACCATTTGATCCACCCGATCAATTAGTAAGTTGGGACTATTTTTGTCATTTTTTATTTTTTTATTTGGCACTATATATCATTTTCCATTATACTTTATTACAATATTTTAAATGTAAAGTTCGATAATCGTATTATAGTATTTAAATAAAATAATAAAATGGAGAATGAAAAAGAAATAATGAGAAAGAGATATTTTCTCCGAAAATAGAAAGAAGATTTTGTTTATTTTATTACTTCAACTTTAAAATAGCAAGCGTCATCTCCTCTTGCCATGCATTTTATTTCATCAACAACAACAGGTTTTTTTAAGATACATTCATAAGCTCCTGCTATTAAACCGGCATCAAAATAACATATTGGTTCTTCAAAACTTAGATCTTCGCAAAAAGAACAGTTTTCAACTTTTAAAATCAGTGGTTTTCTGCTATCCACTTTTAGAGTTCCTAAGTTATTTTCTTTGAAAAATTTTTTTAAATCGCTGTATTTTTTTGGATTTAGGTGTTTTCCAAATTCATAACCAATGTCGTATAATGTTATCTCGCTGTCTAATTCTTTGATCTTTTTCATCATAATTAGGACAATGGCTTTAAATAAATCTAATGGAATTAATTTTTTCTTTTTTGTATTGTTTTCATATTTTTTCTTTAAATAACTTACTGTTTCATTTATTAATTTACTGTCATCAGTTATTATAAATTCACTTTCGCTGAATATTTTATAAAATTCCTTCATATCTTTTGTTTTAAGCTCAACTCGCATATTTTTCACCTTTTTTCGGCAAATAACAGTTTAAACATAAAATCAATATCCTAAATATGCTGAGTAATAAATAAAACAAATTAAAAAATTAATAGATGCAAAACAATAAAAGTGAGTAATATTTTATATTCAAAATCATCATTTAGTTATAATCTTCAATACAAAATTAAAAAATAAAAACTAAATAAAAAATTTTTTAAGATTTATTTGAAGTATCTGTCTAAAATTCCTTTTAACATTCTTGCATGTCTTGCTTCATCTCTACTTGACTCATCGAAGAAGTCATGAGCAGGATCTATATCTAACTCTTTTGCTTTTTTAGCAGCTGCTTTTTTCTCTTTGTTTGCCATACATTCTCCTTTTAACATCATTTCTATATTTTCTTTTAGATTTTCAGAAATTACTCCATTCATTTCAGCAAAGTGTGCAGCGTGTTCTGCTTCTTCCATTGCAATTCTTCTTAAGACCTCTGCAACTTCTGGAAGACCTTCTCTCTGTGCTTGTCTTGCCATTGCTAAGTAGATCCCCACTTCTTTACACTCCCCCTCAAAGTTTGCTTGAACTTCTTTCTCTAACTCTGTTCCTTTTGTTACTCCTATTTTGTGTTCGTTTATTAACTCCAATTCCATGCTCTCACCTTATTTTAGTTTTTATCTTCTTTTAGTTTGGATAAATTAATGTTTTTGTATTATTTTTTATATTGGTTTAGTTATATATACGTTTTGATGTTTTTTTGTAATTTTAATTTTGTTTTTTTGTTGACAATTAATATAATAATAATTACGGTTATATATTGTTAATGGTTCGAAATTCGATAAATTTGTGATTAATTAATTCAAAATTTAGTCAATTTCAACGGCTTCCTCTTCGATGACAATTCCTTTTTCTTTAAACCATTCTCCGTATTTTTTATCTGGTTTTGCTATATGCATGGTAAGCCATCCGACTAAGAAGGATAAAGCACTCCTAAAATCCTCCTCTGAACCTTCTTCGATCTTTGGTAGTAGTTTTTCAATAACTGTTTTAACAAAGATCTCGTGAATTTTTTTATGTCTCTCTAAATCAGGATAGCCGTATTTTTCCATTATTTCTTCTTCATGCTTAAAATGTTTTGCAGCATAGTTGACAACTCTTCTTTTTAAAAGTTCTTTTGCTTCGTCTCTTTTTCCTTCATTTAATAGGTTGTAAATATCGTTGAGTGTTTTAACAAGAAACTTATGCTCATCATCAAATGCTTTAATCCCCGTCTCAAAATCTTTACTCCATTTTATTATCTCTTTCCTCTCCATATTTATCCCTCTAAACATTTTTTTGTTTTTTGTTTTTATTTTTAATCTTCTGTATGTTTTTAGGGAGTATTAGTAATTACCCCTACGAATATCGTGGTAGGTTATTTAATACCCTTAAAAATTTACCATCGATTATATATATTCTTTTGCATCTTTTAATATTGTTAATTGGGTAATAAGAAAAATTATTCTTACTAATTCAAATATACGAAGATACAGAATAAAAAATGAACTTTAAAACTAAAAACCTAACTAAAAGAAATTAAAAGAAATTAGTTAATAATAAAAGACGATAATAATTAAATAATAAATCTCCCAAAAAAGAGATTATAAGGTTATAAAGATTGGTTATTTTATTCTATTTTCATTTCTTTAATTTTTTTAGCTAATTCTTTACCCATGTTGTAGCAGTTTGTTAATTCATCCTCTGTTGGGACGTAGTAGAGTTCATACTGGTTTATAACTTCAAACCCACAGTTTGCTAAGTCCTCAGCAATTTTAGCTACTGCTCCTCCTTCTCCTCCCATTGAACCAAATGTAACTGCCAATCTCTTAAATCCAGTTCTGTTAAACTTTAATCCTCTTAAATAGTAGATAATATCTCCAATGGATGGATATGGCTCATCATATATCGTTGGAATTCCGAAGAGAACTGCCTTAGCATCCAATATATCTTTAACAATCTCACTTCTCTCATCGTAGTGCAAGAAATACATTACAACATCAATTCCCTCACTCATTAAACCCTCTGCAAATGCATGGGCCATCTTTTGGGTTGAATAGTGCATTGTATCATAAACAATAACTGCTTTATCCTTAGCTGCTTTACCAGTAGCAAAGTCCTGATAGGATGTTATTGCTTTCATTGGATCTGTCCATATTTGTCCATGAGATGGAGCGATCATTTTGATCTTTTCCAATAATCCAAGTTCTATAACTTCTTTGAATTTTTTCAAGACGAGTTTTGAGAGTGGAGTTATTAAGTTTGCATAGAATTTTTTGTTAGCGTCCATTAAAACATATTCTGGGATGTCTGTGTCAAATCTCTTGTGTGCTGGGAAGCAGAGATGTTGCCCAAATGCATCGTTTGAGAATAAAATTCCTCCTTCGTTGTAGAAGGTGAACATACTGTCTGGCCAGTGCAATAGAGGAGCTTCTAAGAATGTAAATGTTTTACCTCCTAAGTCAACGGTATCTCCGGTGTGAACAACTTTAAACGGAGCGTCTTTTAATGATGGGTAGTGCTTTTTAAGTCCTTCAACTGCTACCTCAGTGCAGTATATTGGTGCTTCTGGGAATTTTTTGTGTATTTCAGGTAAAGCCCCAGAGTGGTCTTTCTCTACGTGGTTTTGAACGATTACATCAATTTTAAAGTCCCTTCCTTCTTTTTCAAAAGCGTCTTTTATTCTTCCCCACATTTGAGCGGATGTTCCTGGATATGTGTTGTCTATTAAAGCAACTTTTTCATCTCCAAAGACCAAGTAAGCGTTGTATGTAGTTCCTTTTAATGTATATCCATGATACATTCTTATATCCCAATCTAATACCCCCACCCAATATACACCATCGGCTATTTTTACTGCATCTGCTTTCATCTTCTCACCTTTTTATCTTTATTTTTACGGATTTATTTAGGATTTTAAGTTTAATTTTTTATCAGTTTTTATTTATTCAAGTAGGATGTTATTAGTTTGGCAAATCCGATATTTATTTTATTTTATATCATGTATAATAACTTAACCATTCGAATTTCAACGTTGTGTATATAAACACCCCTCCCAAATTTGACATCCCCACTACAACATACACCACATTAATTACATTTTGTTTTAACAATATATATAAATTACTTTAATCTGTCAATTTGCATATTTATCAATCCATCAATTTGTTTATACTTATTTTTTGAAGATTGGAGTATAAGTTATTGCATTTTTTCTACAACTGCTTTTACATTCGAAGCATCTTATGCATTCTTTTTGGTCGATTTTTTCAGTTATTTTTATTTGCATTGGGCACTTAAACTCACA
>JAADDS010000024.1 GCA_013153845.1 Methanococci archaeon
GAAAATACAACGCAGATCTCTTATCAAAACTGATAAAAGAAAACACTATTAAATATTCAGAAGGACAGTTTGGAGTTAAACCTGTTACTGGAGATATATACTTAAATGAATGGAACGATAGGGCAAGCGGAAACTACGGAATTCACGCAGTAACAAAAGATGGATGGAAGTTAGTTGGGATATGGGACTATAAAACTGGGCAGATAAAGTGGTTAAAATAACCCAATCCCAAAACTTTAAATAACTCTTTTTAAAACTTTTAAATGAGTTTTTTGTTTAACTATATTTTTGAAATGGTTGGAGATTTATCATTTTTTTGAGGGATAATATGGAGATTTTGAGAACAGAGAATATTGTAAAATATTTTGGGGAATTTAAGGCGTTAGATGGCGTCTCAATAAGTGTGAATAAGGGAGATATAACTTTGGTTATAGGGCCGAATGGAAGTGGTAAGTCAACACTGATCAATGTAATTACAGGATTTTTAAAGGCGGATGAGGGAAAGGTTTACTTTGAAAATAAGGATATAACAAACAAAGAACCGGAGGAACTTTATCACTATGGATTAGTTAGAACCTTCCAAACACCCCAACCCCTTAAAGAGATGACCGTCTTGGAAAACCTTCTTATAGGAGATATAAACCCCGGAGAAAATCCAACAACTGCTTTATTTTATAAAAAATGGATTCCAAAAGAGGAGGAAATGGTAGAGAAGGCCTTCAAGATATTGGAGTTTTTGAAATTATCTCATCTCTATGATAGAAAAGCAGGAGAATTAAGTGGAGGGCAGATGAAACTTGTTGAGATTGGGAGGGCTTTAATGACCAATCCTAAAATGATCGTTATGGATGAGCCAATAGCAGGGGTTGCCCCGGGCTTAGCTCACGATATATTTAACCACGTCCTTGAATTGAAGGCAAGAGGAATAACGTTTTTGATTGTTGAGCATAGATTAGATATTGTTTTAAAATATATTGATCATTTATACGTTATGTTTAATGGACAGATCATTGCAGAAGGTAGAGGAGAAGAGGAGATCAAAAAAGTTCTCTCAGATCCTAAGGTTGTTGAGATCTACATTGGTGAGTAATAACTGTTTAAATTATGATTATTTATGAGTATGATTATGATTATAAAAATTATTTAAATTTGGAATTTTGGATTAATTTATTTCCGTTTTAATAAATTTTGAACACATTAAACAAGATAGATCATCTAAACATGGTGATAAGGATGATAAAAATAAAAAATTTAAATGCAGGATACGGAAAATTGCAGATATTATTTGATATAAACGCAAAAGTAGAAAAAGGAAAAATAACAACCGTCGTCGGGCCGAATGGAAGTGGGAAATCAACATTTCTAAAAACCCTGTTTGGATTAACCAAAATATACTCAGGAGAGATAATCTTTAACAACAAAAATATTGCTCATGTTCCTCCACACCAAAAAGCAAGGATGAAAATTGCCTATTTACCACAAACAAATAACGTCTTTGCAGATCTAACAGTTGAGGAAAATCTAAAAATTGCCGGCTATGTTTTAGATAAGGATAAAGTAAAAGAAAGAATAGAAATTGCTTTAAATATATTTCCTGAGCTTAAAAATATTTTAAAAAGAAAAGCTGGAACGTTAAGTGGAGGACAAAGGCAATTTTTAGCCATGGGAATGGCATTAGTGAGAGATGCTGAGGTTTTGATGTTGGATGAGCCAACTGCACAACTCTCTCCAAAACTTGCAGAAGTGATATTTGGAAAAATCGTTGAGATGAGGGATGAGTTTGGCCTTACAATTTTACTTGTTGAACAGAATGCAAAGAGGGCATTAGAGATCAGCGACAATGGATATATGTTTGTTAGTGGAAAAGTGGCCTTTGAAGGAACAGCTGAAGAACTCTTAAACCATGAAAAGTTCAAAGAATATTCATTAGGAATAACTGCTCTTTAATTAAAACCAAATTAGATTAAAAATTAGGGGGTTAAAATTATAGTTAAGGTTAACTCAAATATATAAATTAACTTTAAATTAAAAACTCCTAAAAACTGATTCTGTCGGGTGAGAAGCATGATCATAGAAGGAGCGATTATCTACTCCAATCTTCTGGTTTTATTGGCTCTTGGTTTAACTCTAACCTATATAACCACAAACGTTCCAAACTTTGCTCAGGGAAGTTATGCGATAGTTGGAAGTTATGTGGCATTAACACTATTAAAACTATTTGGGATATGTCCATACTTATCGCTACCTGTTTTGTTTATTGTTGGAGCAATTGTTGGTTTACTAACCTACTTATCTTTAAAACCTCTTATAAAAAGAAACGCATCTGTTGAGATGTTGATGATTGCAACTTTGGCTATTGATTTAATATTACTTGGAGTTATCGGGGCATATTCCGAAGTTCTAAGTCAAATTGTTGGTTCCACACAGGCAAAATTTGTCTTTGCTAATTTGGATTTTTCAATTTTTGGATTTAGAGGGATACTATTTGTGTCAACGTTAGTTGTTATTCTCTTACTTTTTGGACTGTATCTCCTCCTCTATAAAACAAAGTTTGGTATTGCATTGAGGGCATCGATGGAAAATCCTTCACTGGCTCAAACCATGGGAATCGATGTAGAAAAAACAAGATTATTTTCTTGGATACTATCAGGAGCATTAGCAGGAGTTGCAGGAGGACTTTTACCTTTTATGCAAGAAATAGTTCCAGCGACAGGAGACCTTATCATAATCTCAATATTCGCTGCGAGTATAGTTGGTGGGCTTAGGCATATAAGCGGAGCTCTAATAGGGGGATACATAATTGGAATATCCGAGAGCTTGATAACATATTATTTAGCAATGGCATTCGGAGCTGGATTCTTAGTTTACGGAAAAGTTGTTTCGCTAATAATAATGATCGCAACCTTGTTAATTGCTCCATATGGAATTACAGGCGTAGATTGGAAAAAAGTAAGAAAAAGATTATTCTCCCAGTAGTTATAATCAATATCAATAATTATTAATAAATATAAAATAAAATTAAACTAAATTCAACAAAAAGAGGTGAAAATTATGAGTTTTGACATCATCTCAATGATCCTCCTTTGGTTTGGGCTTTACTATATTGTCTCGTTATCTTTAAATATGGAATTTGGATATGCAGGAATTCCAAACTTTGGTAAAGCCCTCTCTGTTTTAGTGGGAGCGATCGCTGTGGGGGGAATTTTAGATCGACTTTTAATGTTATATTTTAAAATAAATGGAGATTTTATCACAGGAAGCACGTATGCAACATCAGCCATAAACACCATAATCGCTTCCCATCCGATCGTAGGGATAGGAATACTTATCTTAGCCATTATCTTAGCATCAATACTTGGGCTTATTGTTGGAGCAATATTTATTCTTCCAAGTGCCAAATTAAAAGAGGATTATTTGGGTATAACACTACTCGCAATAAGTGAGGCAGTATTTTTAATCTGCACATACAACTTGAATATAATTGGTGGTTATTATGGTATCTCAACCCCCGATATTTTAGCATTTGTATCTGGAGAGTATAGGGGCTGGGTGTTTGCAGGAATCGTTTTAATAATTGCGTTTTTGGTATTCCTATTCTTTGAAAGGTTGTTAAATACTCCATTTGGAAGGGTTTTAAGGGCAATGAGAGAAAATGAAAATACAGTAAGGGCATTTGGAAGAAATATAATGATGTTAAGAATAAAAACAATGGCAATCGGATCCGCAATAGGTGCAATAGCGGGTGTTCTTTACTCTCTATATACAGTTAACATTATTGCAAATGCATTTACAAGAGTGGACTGGACATTCTTTCCTTTTTTAATGGTTTTACTTGGAGGAAAGGGAAATAACAAAGGAGTGGCATTAGGGGTTCTATGTTATGTTGTTATTAAGGTGCTGTTAGATATTTACAAATATAATATAAAATATGCCTTAAATATTCCATTCGAGCCCGTATGGTTGTCCTATATGCTCTTTGGAGTATTAATGCTCCTCATCCTATACTACAAACCATCCGGATTGATTCCAGAGAAACCAATATTAACTCCACCAATGAAAAAGAAAATCGCAGAAATTAAACAATAATTCCCACTCCTTTCATTTGTTCAAGGACTGAAATTTTGAAGGTCAACACATTAAAATATAATAAAATTAAAATATAAAAGTATGAATAATACACTCTAAATATATAATAAAACACAGTCGAAAGAATATATTTTGTATATTCTGTTTTACTTATAAATAATAACTTCCAAAAAACTTCAAAACAACTTTTTTATAATAAACCTTTTAATTAAATAATCATCCAATTTTATGATCCTTTTTTAAACTGAGGTGAGATAGTGATAATACGCGGAAGAGTTCATAAATTTGGAGATGACGTTGACACTGATGCAATAATCCCAGGACCTTATTTAAGAACAACAGATCCCTACGAATTAGCGAGATATTGTATGTTTGGGATTGATGAGGAGTTCTCAAAAAAAGTTAAAGAAGGAGATGTTATTGTCGCGGGAGAAAATTTTGGTTGTGGTTCAAGTAGAGAACAGGCGGTTATAGCAATAAAGTATTGTGGCATTAAAGCAGTTATAGCAAAAAGTTTTGCAAGGATATTTTATAGAAATGCGATAAATGTTTCATTAATTCCGATCATTGCAGATACTGACGAATTAGAAGACGGAGATATTGTTGAAATCGACTTAGATAATGAAGAAATAAGGATCTTAAATAAAAACAAGACAATAAAATGCAAAACTCCTAAAGGCATAGAAAAAGAAATTCTAAAAGCAGGAGGGCTGATAAATTATTTAAAAACAAAGGCAGGAAAGAAAAAGTAAAAGAGCGTGAAAACATGACAGCGATGATGTTAGAACTGAATGGACTTCATGCAGGGTTGAGATTTTCTTCAGCCCATATCGTCTTTGGACATCCAAGTTGTGGGGTAATACACGGACACTCGTATTATGTAGACGTGAGAATATTTGGAGAAAGATGCGGAGAATTTAATTTTGTATGTGATTTTAAGACAATTAAAACAGTCGTAAAAGAGATATGTGAAAAATTAGATCACAAACTCATCCTTCCAAAAAACCACGAAAAAGTTTACTATGAATTAAAAGATAAAACCCTATACTTTAAATATGAGTTTAAAGAATACACTATTCCTGTTGAGGATGTTATCCTTTTACCTATTCCTTCCACAACTGCTGAGGACTTAGCCAAGTATTTTACCAATGAAATTTCAAAAAAATTAAAAGACCTCGGTTTTTCAAATATTATCTGGATAGAGGTCTCTATCAACGAAGGAATAGGGCAAGGTGCCTGTTATAGGAAACATCTAAAAGAGGTGAGATGATGAAAAATATTTTAGAGAAAGTTAGGGCGAGATCAGAAATTCCAGTTTACGAAAAATCAATTGAAAATGTATTATCTTCAATATTAACAAGTGAAGATTTCTGGAAAATTGTAGATCTCAGTGAAGAACCCCTACCTCTCGTTTCTGACATAATTAGGGTGCTGGAAGAAGAAGGGATTGTAAGTATCGATGAAGGAATAAAATTAACTGAAAAAGGAAACAATCTTGTAAAGGAATATGGAATTGGAAAAAGAGAAGAAAACATCTGTGAATGTTGCGAGGGCAGAGGGGTTTCTTTAAAAAATTACCAAGATATACTTGAAAAGTTTAAAGAGATCGTTAAAAACAGGCCACTACCAAAACACGAATACGATCAAGGGTTTGTAACTGCTGAATGCACCATCTCAAGAATTGCATTGATGAATTCAAGAGGAGATCTGTTTAATAAAGATGTTCTCGTTTTAGGAGATGATGATCTAACAAGCATTGCTTTGATGCTTTCAAAACTTCCTAAAAAGATTGTTGTTGTGGATATTGATGATAGATTAATATCCTTTATAAAAGAAGTTGCTAAACAGCTAAACTATGAAAACATAGAGGTTATAACATTAGATTTAAGAAAACCACTTCCGGATAAATACAGCAAGGCATTTGACACATTTATAACAGATCCTCCAGAAACCGTATATGCGATAAAAACATTTATAGGTAGGGGGATTTCTGCACTAAAAGGAGAAAGAAGGGCTGGCTACTTTGGAATCACAAGAAGAGAGAGTTCATTAGACAAATGGAGAGAAATTCAGAGAACTTTAATAAACGAGTTTAATGTGGTTATAACAGATATAATAAGAAATTTCAATCATTACGTAAATTGGGGCTATGAAGAAGAGACAAGAGCATGGGATCTCTCCCCAATAAAGAAAAAACCAGAGGATATTTGGTATAAATCATACATGTTCAGAATAGAAACACTCAAAGACAGTAGAGGTTTTGAAGAAGAGGTAGAGATTGGAGATGAACTATACAACGATGCTGAGAGCTCTACAACATAAAACATCTACTATTTTTTATTAATTTATTTTAATTCAATTTCTTTCTTATTTTCTATTTTTTTATTTCCACTTGTTTTTATCGTCTCTTTTATATCTTCTCTATTTTGTTATTTATTTATTAAATTTTACTTCGAAATCTTTCAACATTCGATAAAAAGAACTTTAAAAAAATTTAAAAACATCAGAAAATAAGATCTTAATTAGGTAATTATCTCTCCAAACGATTCAAAAAAGGAGGTATAAAAATGAAAAAAGTCGTATCTACCATTATATTTTTGTTGTTATTGACTTTTGGAGTTGGTTTAGCATATCATAAGTACAGTGAAGCATACACTCATAAACTCAAACCCATAATGCCAAATAAAACAAATAATAATGAAAATAACAAAAATGAGACAATAAACGCAATCAATAACACAAAAGATAAAGTTTTCATCTCAGCCAAGACATACCAAAAGATCCTCGGCGTGGGAATTGATGTTGACTGGATGTCATTTCCAAGAGTGCATAGATATTATTTCTACTGGCGTTCAAAAGGAGTTTCTGTTCCAAAATATTTTAAAGAAGAGGGCTTTTCCAACGTTAGGATTAGAGTTAGTCAAGACGTCATTTCAAATAAAACCGCACTAACTCAGCTAAAAGAGATCGTTAACGACTGTCTTAAAGTAGGCCTCATTCCGATAATAACATACACAGCCCCAGAACTTAGAAACAATCCAACAAGTAGAGAAGCCCAAGACCACTTTGTAATATGGTGGAAAACCGTGGCAGAGTGTTTTAAAGGTAGTTCTTACTTGCTATCTTACGATCTTCTAATCGAATCAAGCGGAAAAATAAAAGATCATCCAGAGGTATTAAATGAAGTTTATAACAGAACAATATCTGAAATAAGAGAAATAGATCCAAAGCGGATTATTATAATAACTCCCGCTCATGTTTCTAAACCATCTTATTTAAAATATTTAAACATATCTAATGATGGGTATATTCTTGCAGAGTGGCATATCTATGCTGGAGGGCCAAAGCATGGTATGTATAATGCAACATACATAAATGAATCAATAGAATTAGCATTAAATTGGTCTAACAAAACCAAAATTCCAACATGGGTGGGAGCTTGGAGACCATACTGGATTTCTAAAAAAGATAAAGAGATTCAATCATCGATAGATGAGGACATTAAATTTTCAAAATTTATGGTGCAGTCCCTACAAAATGCAGGAATTCCATATGATATTAATGCAGACAGCGGATTCTTTAATATAGAAAATCTATCTTGGATTAAAGATAGGGAGATTATCTTAAACATTATACTCGAAAAGGAAAATTAGAATGTAAATTTCTCAAATTTTTTAAACTCCATTTGAATTTATTGAATTTGAGAGATAGTAGATATACTTTCTTCCATTAAATTTTTCTTTTATCAATCCACAGAATATTAACTTGTGCAGTTCTTCATAAAACTCTTTTGGAGATATTCCTCTTTCTCTTGCAATTTCTAAAAACTTTCCTTTTCCAGTGATCTTTCTATACTCTCTTAAAATATCCACCAACCTGCTCCTAATCTCAAAGTCAATATCTTTTAAGATTTTGTGTATCTTCTTTTTAACATCGTCGTTTTCTTTTAAATATTTT
This sequence comes from Methanococci archaeon, assembly GCA_013153845.1. Classification (GTDB taxonomy): domain Archaea; phylum AGJL01; class Methanococci; order Methanococcales; family Methanocaldococcaceae; genus Methanocaldococcus. Next base: position 8,044 of record JAADDS010000024.1, read on the forward strand.
ATATTTTCCCGTGGGGCGTAGAGGGCAATATTCCACAGTTGGATCTCAGCCATTTTCAAACTTTTTGCTATTGGAGAAACCTCATCCAATCTTCTAACTTCCTCCTTAGAAACAATATAAACATTATGCTCCTCCATCTTTGGAATCGGGCAAATATCTAAAAACACATCACAACCAAAATCATTATAAAATTTTTCTTCCAATTGTAGAACTTGATTTTCATCTAAATTGGCAAATATCCACCTTTCCACAGGAGTTAAATCAGAATAACCGTAAGTTATTAGATTTTTATACAGATCTCTTTTATCTATCTTTTCCATTAAGTAGTTCTCCGACATCCTAAGAAAAGAGACAAGAGAAATATCATCCATAATTGATAAATCTTCAACATCCAAATTTTTTTCTAAGATCTCTTTCATAACTGCTCTCTTCATCATCGTATCGGCAATCCTTACCGTAGGATGCATGTAAACGGCAGAATACATCTGATGCCTTGCCACCAACAACGACTCAATTGCCTGAATCCCCTTCTTTAACACCCCAATCTTAAACTTATTAAAACTTTTAAAAGTCGTTAACCCCCTTAAAATCCTTGGTAAATCGATCATTCCATAGGCAGTTCCGGTATGATAACTATCTCTCAACAGATAATCCATCCTATCTGCATCAACATCCCCAGATATTATTTTTCCTTCCAAATTTTTTTTATTTAATGTTTTAATTACCTCACTACTTGAAAAATTAACGAGATCCATCTTTTTTATCTTTCTTTTTCCATGATGTTCATGATCGTATCCAAACACCTCTAAGGTATGAGAAAAAGGTGGATGTCCAATATCGTGAAGTAGAGCAGATATTCTTGCAAGTTTTTTGTCTGCATTAATTTTTTCTGCTATTTTAGAGGCAATAAACATAGTCCCTAAAGAATGCTCAAACCTTGTATGATTGGCAGAGGGGTAAACCAAGTATGTTAAACCTGTCTGTTTTATGTTTCTTAATCGTTGAATTTCACGACTATCTATAACTTCCAACTCGTAATCTTCCAAGTAAATGTCCTTATGGATAGAATCCCTGATAACCTTCTTCATCTTCTCCAACCTACATTAGTTGTTATCAAATATATGTTTAATCTTATTTATTAATTTAACTATGTGATTATAGCAAATTACATCTTCCTTCTTATTTTTTTATTTTTTATTTTATTTTTTCAGAAAATTTAAAAAAAATTAAATTAAAAAACTCTCCGCTGAACAGTTATAATTAAAAGATATTTATACCTTGCCCTCCTTCAAAATTTAATAAAAACTCCATTTCAAAGAATTTAAATTTATAATTAAAGTATATAAGGGTAAAGATAATAAAGATAAAGAAAAACAAATATAGTAAAAAATAAAAAATAAAATGATAGAATAATGATCAAATAAAAAATCATTTCAAAATCTTAAAAACTTAAAAACGCCCTAATGATGAAAGTTACCCCCACTGACCTTAATCGGGATGAAGAAATCGGCACTGGCTGAGGGGCATTTTTTATTTTTTTATGATTCTTTTTATTTTATTTTTTTAATTTTTAATCTTTTCACTATCACATTTATAACAGCATATTTTGTGTTTATTCCATATATTTTTATTTCTTTTTCTTTCTTGATAATGATAATATCTTTAATAAGATGTTGATTTATTAACCTTCTATTAATTATTAAGTTATAATCTGCCTATAAACAATCCATTCAACTAAAATTTATAAAAATTTAAATTTGTGAATTATATATAAATTCCACAAATACGCGAAAGGGATAACTCATGCTAATCGATGAGATAATAAAAATACTACAAAACAAGAACAAATTTTTAAACACAGCCCTACTGACTAAAAGCAATAAAAACAAGTTATACTATGCTGTAAAACAACCAGATGGTAATATAAAAGTAGTTTTACCTTTTTTCTTCCAAAATGAAAAGTTTTTAAAACTTAAAGAGTATAGTGATGGAATAGAGGGAGCTACACAAAGAGTGATAGAGGAAATAAAAAAAGAGATGATCAAAAAGAAACGATTCCTTCCATTGGCAGGATACTTTGGTAGAATATATAAAGCGTTATATGAACCCCTAACCGTAGTAAACTGCGACCTAAATATAGGATACGATCTTTGGAAGGTAGATAAATACAACTACATAAAAGATGATAAAATATACCTAATGCTTAGAATGATATTTAAAGAAAAAGAGCCATCAGAGATCGTTGACAGAATTAACGAACTTTGCAATGATCTAAATGCATTCATTAAAAAAATAGAGATAGACACCCTAATAGAAGAAGCTAAAAATATCATAAACCAAAAATATCTAAGAGATAAATTAGACGACCTCAATTTAGTTTGTTTTATTGCAAATAATTCAAAACCAGCAAGAAAATACACAGAAGTAAGAAGGCATTATAGAATAGCAGGACCTAAAGAAGTTAACATACCATTTGAATGTCCAAAAGAACTCGAACCAATAGAAGTGGAGTTAAAATTTGGAAAAAAAGTAGAAGGACTTGGAATAAAACGAAAAGAGATATTTATAATCACTGGAAGAAATGCACAAGGAAAAACAACACTACTACAAGCGATAGATAGCGGAAGAGACGATCATTTAATAGGAGATGGAAGAGAATTTATAATAACAACAAAAAGTTTATCAAAAGCATCAACTGGAAGTATGGAAATGAGCGGGCAAGATATAAGCTTGTTCTTTCAAAAACTACCTCCCGGGATTAAAGGATCTCCCAAAGCGGTCTATGGAACTGCATCGGGATCAATGTATATGGCATATCAAATTCAAAGGGCAATAACAAACAAAACCAAACTAATTTTAATAGATGAAGATAATTCAGCAGTTAATTTATTAGTTAGCGGAGTTTTAAGCAAATGGTTTGAAGGCGTTAAATCCTTAGCAGAGATCATTATGGAGAACAGAGAAAAATTAGGAGAAAGTGCTTTTATCATAGTTACAAGTTCATTAGACCTATTAACTGCCTTAGGAGATAGAGCGATATACTTGGAAGATCACAAAGCCAAATACTTGGACTTGGACTATTTTAGGGAAGAGTTAGGAAGGTATTATTTAGAACTTGCCTCCAAATTCATTAAAGTTAAAAAAGTTAAAAATTGAAGATAAAAAATAAAAATAAAAAATAAAAATGGGAGATAGGTATGAGCAAAGAAACCAAAATTACACTAATTGGAAGTAAACTTGCAAAAACTGGAGGAGAATTTTATTATTTAGGAGAAATAGAAGAATGTGAAAACTGCAAATTTAAACGACTATGCCACGGAAATTTAGAGATCGGAAGAAAATACAAGATCATCTCAGTAAGATCAGCAAACCACCCCTGTCCAGTTCACGAAGGAGGAGTAAAAGTGGTTGAAGTAGTTTTATCAGATATAACAATAATGATTGACACAAAAAAAGCACTCGAAGGGGTTGTGCTAAACCACCACCCAATAAACTGCGATAATTTTGAATGCGAATACTATACATTCTGTAATCCAAAAGGAATAAAAGATGGAGAAAAATACAAAATAAAGCAAGTCATCAATGAAAAAATAAACTGTCCAAAAGGAAAATCTTTAAAAAAGGCAGTTGTGGAGATAGTAGAAAACGAGCAATAATAAGGTGAAAACGTGATAAGTAATAGATGCAAAAACATAAAACCCTCAGCCATAAGAGAGATATTTAACTTAGCTACCTCAGATTGCATAAACCTTGGTATAGGAGAACCCGACTTTAAAACACCAAAACATATAATTGAAGGGGCTAAAAAAGCACTCGAAGAAGGAAAAACCCACTACTCTCCAAACAATGGAATTCCAGAACTTAGAGAAGAAATAGCAAATAAAATAAAAAAGGACTACAACTTAGAAATTGATAAAGACAATGTTATAATAACCTGCGGTGCTTCAGAGGGGTTAATGCTTTCAATAATGACATTAATAGATAGAGGAGATGAGGTAATAATCCCAGATCCCTCCTTTGTTTCCTATCACTCCCTATCCGCATTTGCAGAAGGAAAAATTAAAACCACCCCATTAAACGAAAACTTCGACCTCGATTTAGAACATATTAAAAACCTAATAACAAAAAAAACCAAATTGATAGTGCTAAACACCCCTTCAAACCCAACAGGAAAAGTTTATGATAAAGAGACAATAAAAGGCCTCGCAGAGATAGCAGAGGACTACAATTTGATTATCCTTTCAGACGAAGTTTACGATAAAATCATATATGAAAAAAAACACTACACTCCAATGCAATTTACTGATAGATGCATAATGATCAACGGATTTTCAAAAACCTACGCAATGACAGGATGGCGACTCGGCTACTTAGCAGTTTCAGAAAATCTAAATAAAGAGTTAAATTTAATCGACCATATGATAAAAATACACCAATACAGCTTCGCATGTGCCACAACCTTTGCTCAATATGGAGCTTTGTCTGCCCTCAAAGGAGATCAGAACTGTGTTAAAGAAATGGTAAATGAGTTTAAAAGAAGGAGAGATCTAATATATAAAGGCCTAAAAGATATTTTTAAAGTCAACAAACCAGAAGGTGCATTTTATATCTTCCCAAATGTTTCAGAATTTGGAAACGGAACAGAAATTGCCAAAAAATTAATAGAAAATAAAGTTCTATGTGTTCCCGGAATTGCCTTTGGAGAAAATGGAAAAAACTACATCAGATTCAGCTATGCCACAAAATATGAGGATATAGAAAAAGCATTAAATATAATAAAAACAACTCTCAGTAGTTGACTTTAATTAACTTTAAAATATTGATAATTTTAATTAGAGTTAATTAAAAATAAAAATAGTATCAATAACATTCCTCCAATTGCAAATACATATATATTATTCAAATTGAAAAGCATAAGAATGAACAAATAAACAATTGAAAACAACAGTCCAAATTTAAGGATATTATTTTCATTCTCTTTATCCTTCCAAACAGTGAAATAAGCTAAAATCATTATTATAGTTAAGAATAACCAATAATTTATGAACTCTCCAAAAAATCCATATATTGGATTTTGATGCATTATTAATGAAAGGATAATCCAAGATATTACAAACAAGGAATACAAAAATAAGCCCATTAAATTTTTCAACTTTATTTTAAAATTATCATCAAAAATTAAAACAATATATCCCAAATACCAAACTAAAAACAATGAGGTAATTTCATAATTTAATTCAAAATTTTTAACAAATATTAAATTTAAGAGAGAATAAATTATAAAATAAATTATAAATGGAAAAATTACTATGAAAGTTTTTTTAATTAGAGGATTGGACATTATTTCACCAAGATACATTAAATAAATATTTTCTGATAAGGAAATAAATGCAAAGAATCGTTATCAATCCGCCTATCCATAATACGCCTTGATTTTTATATGATACATATGTAGATAGTGCATCCCCACTTACTAATATAATAATTAACAATATTATGGAATATATAAATATCCCAACAATTATGGAAACAAGAAATATTTTGAATTCATTAACTTTGTCAGATTTTCCATCCAAACACACTCCAAAGAAACCAAACAAAAAAATCATTAAAAATATAAATAAAAATAAGATGGATGATTTTAATGGATAAAACCTATAAGGAATATTTAAATACCTATCTACAAACAATAAATAATAAACCATACAAAAATATCCAAATAAGGCCCCAAAAATCATTCCAATCAATGATTTTTTATTCATTGTGTCCCTCCAAGTTTATATAAGGGATATATAACCTAAATAGAACAGATAACAATTTCACTTTTTTAAAAATATGTTTGTCGATTATTTTATAGTTTTATCTTAATCTTTTAATATTTAAAACTTGTGGAGATCAGATCTAAAATAAAAACATGATAAAAACAAAAACTGAAACAAAAAGGTGGAGCCATGATAAAAAGAAAACACTTAGAAATGATTCTCGATTCTCTAAAACGCCATCCAAATCCAAAAGTTGAGTTAGAACAATATACAATAGACGGAAAACTTGCCGGAGATATATTATACTTTGCAATAAACGACTTTTACGGAAATGTAGTTATCGATCTCGGCTGTGGAACTGGAAAACTCGCAATAGGAAGTAAATTACTCGGAGCAAAAAGAGCCATCGGTATTGATATAGATAAAGAAAGTATAGAAGTAGCAAAAGAAAATGCAAAAAAAGTAAACGCTGATGTTGAATTTTACTGCAAAGATATAAGAGAGATCGATAGACAATTCATAAATGAAAAATTAAAAGAAGATAAACATCTAAAAAAGGTTATAATCCAAAACCCACCTTTTGGAGCACAGAAAAAACAGGCCGATAGAATATTTATAGACAAAGCCCTCGAAATAGGAGATGTTATTTACACAATCCATAATAAACCAACTAAAAACTTTATTAAACACTATATAGAAAGCAAAGGAGGAGAAATAACCCATGAATACGAAGCAAATTTTAAAATTCCTGCAACATACTCATTTCATAAGAAAAAGGTTGTAAATATCCCGGTTATAATTTTTAGAATAGAAAATAAATCCAAAAACAAAGACAACGATTAATCATCTTTTATATATTATATCTTTTATATTTCTCTCATTATAAATTCACTTTTTATTCTTTCTCAACATCCTAAGAATCTTCAAATATAATGTAGCAAGTAAAACTAAAACAGGAATTATCTCTAACCTACCGATCCACATAGCAACAATACCAGCGATCTTTCCAATAACAGGGGTCTTTAACGTCACTACCCCAAGAGAGATTCCAATATTTGATGTAAAAGAAACTGCATCAAAAATAGAATCATACGGCTTATAACCAAGATATATAAAAATCAACGCCACTAAAAACGAAGAAAAACAATACAAGAAAAAGACCACAAACGCCTCCCTAATGATCTTATAATTCAAATCAATATCCTCAAGATGCTCATATATAACAGCTGACTTTGGATACAACACCTCTTTTATTTCATATACAAGTGCCTTCAATATAACCAAAAATCTAATTATCTTAACCCCTCCAGTGGTTGTTCCAGCACCTCCACCAATTAACATTAAAAAAATTATCAAAAACAGAGAGAAATTCGATAACATTGCCACATTGATAGTTGTGAAACCCGTAGATGTCATTGCTGAAACCACCGTAAATAAAGAATCAATAAATGAAATATGATCCTTAAAAGAAATAATAACAGATATTATTGTTATCACAACCAACGCATACTTCGTTTGAATATCATTAAAATACTTTCCAGTTAACAACTTATGATGAATAGAAAAAGACATAACCCCTCCAACCATCATTATTCCAATCATAACGATCTTTGCAAAATCATTATAAGGAAAGCTGTAATTGCTTATACTCATCCCTCCAGTAGAAATACCAGTCATAGTTAAATTTACCGCCTCCCAAAAACTTAAACCTGAAACATATAATAAAAGAACTCCTAAAATCGTATACAACACATATATCCAAACAATCGTTTTTATTGTTCCAATAGCACTCGGCATAATTCGTTCTTGTCTTGCCTCAGAAGCATATAAAAGATAGGCAACAGTTCCAGACCTGGCTAAAACCAATGCTGATAAGACCAATATCCCAACTCCTCCAATCCACTGCTGAAAACTCCTCCAAAATAGAACAGATTTTGGCAACACTTCAACGTTTGGGATTAACGTCATTCCCGTTGTAGTCCATGCAGACATACTTTCATAAACAGCATCAACATATGAGAAATAATGAATAGATAAATATAGAGGCACTGCTCCAATAAAAGAGGCAACTAACCAAGATAGAGCAGAAGCAACCATAGTTTGATGTAATTTTAAATTTTTTGGCTTAGTAAATTTTTTTATAAGAGATCCTAAAACGATAGAACAAATACCTGGAATCAAAAAATCCAAAACTGTGTTTTCATTAAAATAAAGTGCTACAATACAAGGTATTAATGTAAATATTCCAATTATTTGAGTTATTCCTCCTAAAATATGTAAAATACCCTCAACATCTTTTCTCGTTAAGCTACAAACCCCCATACTCCAAACCTTAAAGATTATTCCGAATATCTTTGATACGACATTACTATTTAAATTTATTTCAGATTATAAGTTAATATATTTAAATTTACAAATATTTATGTCTATAATAAAAAATAAACCTCAACCTACAAATTAGGCCATGCATAGGCCTCCGCATCCGCTTAGTGTCTGGATGCCCTGCCGGGCTCTCGGGCGGTTAGTGTCGGCGGGCTGAACGCCTCGGGCAGAACCCTCGGCGCTTACACCCCCGACCTATCAACCTCCTCTTCTAGGAGAGCCCTCGTCCCCAAAGGGACTGGCCGCCTATTTTCGGGGAGGGTTTCGGGCTTAGATGCCTTCAGCCCTTATCCCTTAGTGCGTAGCTGCCCGGCAATGCCCTGTCGGACAACCGGTAAACCAGAGGCACCGGCGGCTCGTTCCTCTCGTACTAGAGCCACCTTCCCCTCAGGCGACCAACACCCCCAGCAGATAGCAACCAACCTGTCTCACGACGGTTTAAACCCAGCTCACGATCCCCTTTAATGGGCGAACAGCCCCACCCTT
>JAADDS010000005.1 GCA_013153845.1 Methanococci archaeon
TCTTTTAAAATTTCTCCCGCTTTTAATGCCTCTGGAACTTCTTCTCCTGTTGCTATAATGGTTAAGTCCTCTCCCTCAACTAAAACCTTTCCCTTTCCTATTTCAAATGTTGCTTCCTCTTCATTTTCATAGATTATCTCAGTATCTCTTCTTGGCATTCTTACATAAACAGGGGCTTTATAATCAGCTATAACTCTAATAACATTTTTTGTGTGATAGTAATCAGTTGGAGCGATAACAACCATATTAGGGATAGCCCTCATTATAGCTATGTCTTCACACATTTGGTGAGATGCCCCATCCTCTCCAACTGTAATTCCAGCATGAGTGGCAACAACTTTAACATTCAACTTCGGATATGCAACTAAATTCCTTATTATCTCCCATGCTCTTCCACTTGCAAACATTGCAAATGATGATGCAAAGACAATTTTACCAGTTGTTGCCAAGCCAGCAGCCATTCCAATCATGTTCTGCTCTGCAACTCCTGCATTGAAAAATCTCTCTGGAAATTCTTTGGCAAACATTGCTGTCTGTGTAGAGCCAGATAGATCAGCATCTAAAACTACCAAATTCTCATATTTTTTTCCCAACTCTACCAATGTTTCTCCATATCCCTTTCTCATTCCTTTATAAATTCCACTCAACTTAACCATAATTTCACCTATTTTTTACTGTTTAAATTGATCTCTTCATTTAAGAAATTTTCAGGATTTTTTATATTTAATGCCTTTAAAGCTGAGTCCCTTAAATTTTTAACTGCTGTTTTAACATCCTCTTTACCAAATATTGCAGATGCTGCAATTAAAACATCCGCTCCTGCTTTAACTGCTAACGGAGCTGTTTCGACATTTATTCCTCCATCAACAAAGATCTTTGTATCATATCCATTTTCAACGATCATGCTCTTTAACTTTCTAATCTTCTTTGTCATCACTGGAATAAACTTCTGTCCTGAAAATCCGGGCTCAACGGTCATTATTAGAACTGCATAAACCTCATCTAAAATATACTCTATCTCATCCAAAGGTGTTGCAGGATTTAAAGCGACTATTGGCTTAGCCCCGATATTTTTTATTTTATTTATAATTCTGAATGGGAATTTAACCGCCTCTATGTGAAATGTAATATAATCCATCTCCTCAAATTCGTTAATAAACAGATCTACATTTTCAACCATTAAATGAACATCAACAGGCAGATCTGTTAGCTTTTTAACATGTTTCGCTATCCCAATCCCCATACTTATATTTGGAACAAAGTGCCCATCCATCATATCAACGTGGAAGAAATCAACTCCTGCCTCCTCTGCTCTTTTAATCTCTTCCTTTAAATGTCCAAAATCAGCAGATAATATCGAAGCTCCAATTTTAATCATCTAAATCACCAGGTTTTAATTCATCAGCTTTTCTCTAACAATTTTAACTGCCACGTTGAGAAGACAGTTTGTATCATTTGTGTCTAAGATTATCACTTTCATAATATTTCGACTCCTCTAAGTCATAATTTAAATGGATGCCTCTTTTTCTTAATTCATATAAAAACTCTTTTATGCTGATATTGGATATTTCTGATGCTTTTCCCAAACTTACTTGTTTTTAAAATATGTTTTATTTCTCTGGGAAATTAACTAAAACTGCAAAATAATCTTATTCATATTTTAGCTCTTCTAATGCCTGCTTTAACTGCTCTTCATTAGGAGCTTTTCCATGGAATGCTACATTATTCTCCATAAATGAAACTCCCTTACCTTTTACTGTATAGGCAATGATCATCTTTGGCTTACCATTTTTCATGCTCTTGGCTTTCTCAACAGTATTTATGATCTCTTCAAAGTTATGCCCATCTATTTCAAAGACATCCCATCCAAATGCCTCAAATTTAGCTTTTATATCTCCCAAGCTCATAACATCCTCTGTATGTCCATCTATTTGCAGTTTATTTCTATCAATAAAGGCAATTAAGTTATCTAATTTATAGTGGGCTGCTGCCATTGCTGCTTCCCAAACTATACCTTCTTGACATTCCCCATCTCCCAACAAAACATAAACGTAGTTGTTTAACTTATCTAACCTACATCCTAAGGCAATTCCAACACTTGCTGAAAATCCTTGCCCCAATGAGCCAGTGCAGATCTCAACTCCTGGCGTGTCCATTGAAGGATGTCCTTGCAACTTCCCTTCTAATCTTCTCAATTTCCATAACTCCTCCTCTTCTATTATCCCCAATTCAGATAAGACAGCATATAATGCTGGAGCTGCATGTCCCTTACTTAAAACAAACCTATCTCTATCTTTTTTATATGGATCATCTGGAGAGTAGTTCATTATTTTGAAATATAAAGCTACAATAATATCAGTTGCTGATAAACTTCCACCTGGATGTCCTGATTTTGCTAAACCAACCATTTTGACAATTTTATACCTTACTCTTTTTGCAATTTTTTCCAAGTCCTTAATTTCTAAGTTATTGGTCATAGTTTCACCTCAAAGTGTTAATTTTAAAAAATAAGTTCTTTATCTTTTAAGAAATGTTTCTATAAAAAAGAAGATCCTTTTAATTTCTTTATCCCTTCCAAAATTTCTTATGCTAAGATACTCATTAGTGATATTTATAACTTTCACAGGTTTAATATATGAGCACATCTTTATACAAGAATTGATATAAAAGAAATTTATATATTAAAATTTAAAAGGTAGAGATAAAATGAAACAAAAATAGCATTAATTTATCCTTTAATAACTCCTAACGGCTTCATCCTTGCAACTTTTAATGATATTCCTGCTTTGTGGCAGGTATCTGCAACTAAATCAACACTCTTATATGCTTCGGGAGCTTCTTCTGCCATAACTGCTTTTGAATCACTCATTGCTATAATTCCCATTTCTGCCAATCTTTTCTGTATCTCTTTACCTTTCCATAATTTTAATGCCTTAGCCCTACTTAACTTTCTTCCTGCTCCATGAGCAGTTGAACCAAACGTCTCTTTCATAGCTATCTCTGTCCCTCTCATTAAATAGGAAGCGGTTCCCATATCTCCTGGAATGATAACTGGTTGTCCAATATCTTTATATTCTTTTGGTATTTGTGGATGTTTTGGTGGAAATGCCCTTGTAGCTCCCTTTCTATGGACTATAACCTTTACCTTTCTTCCATCTACCATATGTTCCTCTTTCTTAGCTATGTTATGGGCTACATCATAGACAATACTCATCTCTAAATCTTCGGCATGTATTTTAAACACTTCCTCAAAGCTCTCTCTAACCCAGTGTGTAATCATCTGTCTATTTGCCCATGCGTAGTTTGCTCCGCAACACATTGCTTTAAAGTAACTCTGCCCCTCCTCTGATTCAAATGGAGCACACGCCAACTGTCTATCTGGCAATTTTATTCCGTAGTTTTTAGCTGCTTTCTCCATAATTCTTAAATAGTCGGTGCAGATTTGATGTCCTAAACCTCTTGAACCGGTATGTACTAAAACAACAACTTGATTCTCTTCAATGCCATAAATCTCTGCTGCTTCCTCATCAAACACTTTTTCAACATACTGAACCTCTAAGAAGTGGTTTCCACTTCCCAAGCTACCAAGTTGAACTCTTCCTCTCTCTTTTGCTTTATCTGAAACATAGGAAGCGTCTGCATCCTCCATACATCCATTTTCTTCAATAAACTCCAAGTCCTCCTTCCATCCATAGCCCTCTTTAACAGCCCATCTAACTCCTTCCTCTAACACATCATCCATAACACTTTTGCTGAACTTTACAATTCCCTTACTTCCCAAACCAGAAGGGACATTTTTAAATAGTGTTTTTATAAGCTCTTTTATCTTTGGTTGGACTTCTTCTTTTGTTAAATTTGTTCTTATGAGCCGAACTCCACAGTTATGGACAACTATGTTATTTGCTATGAAGTTGTGTTCTTTGCTTACTATTCCAACATCATACAATTTTGAATCATAAGGAATTTCTTCAATCTCCTTTATTTTGTCTATTACAAAGCCACCTCTAACTCCATATTTTTTAATAAACTCTTCTAATGTTTCAAAATTATTTGCAAAAGTTTTATTTTGTTCTACTTTTGAAATCCCTTCTTTGTTTATATTTTCCCATGTAATTAATTTCCTCCTTAGATATTCTGTAATTAATAAAATTTTCTCATCATTACAATATGCATACCCAATTTTAGAGAGATAATTATAAAGTTCTTTATTGTTTGGACTTATATACAACCTATACATAACCTTTCCATCATACTCTCTAACTTTGTAGATGTTTGCATTTATATCAAATTCTTTTAACATTTCTACTAATTCATTTAAATAGTTTATAAGTTCATTTTCAATATCCTTTGTCTTTGAGATTGTTAAAGATATTGAGCTTATGGTATATTTGTGGTTTTTAGTCATTGATATTGGCTTACTTCCATCTGCTCCAAACAATCCTGCTAAGAAATTTGCTTTTACCCATTTTGGAGATTTCTTTATCCACTCAGGAACTTTTGGAATTTGACATATTTTTTTACCAATTGGCATTCCCAATTTATGCATGAACAGTGCAAACGCTTTGGAAGCTATTTTTATAAAGTTGTCTTCGCATAAACTTGTGTATTCATCTCCCCATGCATTTTTTATTTTAACTTCTCTCTTCCTTGAATATATTTTTGAAGATTTTATTCCTAATTTTTCCAAATCTTCTCTAATTTTAATAAGTGTCTCTTTTTTTCCATAAAATGCTACATACAACCTCTTTCTATCTCCATTTTCTTTAACTATACTTCCATCTCCATAAGCAAATCCTAACAACCTTGCAATAATCCCAATATTTTTGTTGTTCATTTTTAGTGGCAATAAATTCCTTTCTTTTAAGTATCTTACTATTTGTACATCATACTCTGCAAAATCATTCTCATCCAATATCATCTCATCTGATGGCTCTTCATACTCAACTCCTTCATAAGGATAAACTATAATTTCATCTCCTTCTTTTAGCATACCCATTGGAACATAGCCATTTAATGTTAAAACTGGGTGGTCTTTACTTCCTTCTAAAATCCTTCCTGACTCTGTTTTTATCCTTATTATTCTCTCATTTGCATCTCTTTCAGAGACAAATAATATAGTTGAGTTCTTTTCTCCTTCATCTGGATTATAAATCTTAACATGCAAATCCAATTTTTCTTTTAGTTTTTCTAATTTTATGTAATATCTATCGTCTGTTAATATTTTTGAGTTTGACGTGAGACATGATATATCAAATCCCACTCCTCCAGGACATATAACTCCTTCTCTTTGGTCAAAAGCCGCTACTCCTCCGATACAGTTTGAAACTAAAAAGCTATCTGCTATAAAGTTATGGTCTTTGTGATTTATTGTGAAATCATAAACTTCATCTATATCAACTTCCTCTATACTTTCAATCTCATCCCAAACTAATCCATCCCCAACCTTTCTTTCTTCAATAAAATCTTCATAGCTCGGGAAGTTTGAAGGAACCCTTATCTCTTTAATCTCTTTTCCATTCTTTAACTTATACCAAATATCTTTAACAAATCTTTCATCTTCCTTGTTTATATTTAGCAATCTTATAATCTCTGATGGTTTTTTACCTTCTTCAAACAATTCTTTAACTTTTTCAGCAAGTGCTTTTCTTCTATTTATCTCTTTTTCCCTATACTTTAAAAATGCCACTGCGTAGCATCCAAATTCCTGCCTCTCTCTGTTGTATTCATAACCAATCTTTGCCCATAAGTTTATTAAGTTCTTGGACGTGCCAATTATTGTTAAAACATATTTAACTGTCTCTGCCCCATCATTTCTTTTGTGAGTTGAGTTTCTTTTTGTAATTGTTGTCTCCACACCAAACTCATTTAATAATTTAACAATATTTTCTAAGAATTTTAATGCATCCTCTTTAATCTTTATATCTTTAGCCATCTCTAATGTTGGGAATGTGAATAATGCCTTTCTATCTTTTCTTGGATATGGCTTTCTTAATTCAGCTCCAAAGAATGATGCTAAGAACAACCTCTTCTGCCACAATTTGCAGTTGAATATCCACTCTGGGAAGTTGTATTTCTTTAACGTCTTGTTTCCAATTGGAACGCCCAATGCATATAACAAAACAACTAAACTTGATGCATTTACATAAAATCTATAACATCCCTTTTTATCACCATAGATCCTTGATGGAGTATAGCCAATCTTTTTAATATCTTCTCTAATTCCTTCTAAATCTTCTAAGTGTTTTGATGAGAAGTGTATAATGCCATCTCCTCTTTTCCCAATAAAGTTCATTGAGCCATCTCCAAAGACAAATCCCATAATTTTTAACAAGTAAGGAAGTTTTTTATGGTTGTAGGTTAATGGAATTAAATTTCTCTCTTTTAGTTTTCTTAAGATGATTTCTTTACTCTTCTTGGTTAGGTTTAGTTTTCTCATGCATTCAATTATATCATTTTCATTTATAATAACATCATTTGGTGGTTCTTCATATTCAACTCCTTCATAAGGATAGATAGCAACCCTATCATTTACTTTTAAGTTTTTAAGCTCAACCATTCCGTTTGGTGTATAAAATGGGTGGTCTTCTGTTGCTATCGTCTCATATCCAAGCTTTGTTCTAACTCTATAGATTTTGCAGTATGGTTTTAATTTAAAGAACTTTTTAACTTCACTTGCTTCTATTTTTTTATCTTCTGTATTGAATACATTAACTTTTTCATCTTTTAGGCTCTCATAATCTTTTATTCTATAGTAGAATCCATGCTCAGTTAAAACCTTTGCATCTGGGTGGAGACAAAAGCCATAACCGTAATGTACATCAGGCATGGCTATAGAATACTTGTAAATCCCCGGCAGGCATGCAACATTCGCTATCTGCTCTAAAACCTCTGATTCTAACTCATCTAATAGGATTTCGTTTAAGTATATCCTCCCCGGAACTCTCATACAATCTTTGTAATCTTTTGGAAGTTCCCATACAACTTCAGAGACCCTTTTTAAAATATCTTTCATAGTATCACCTAATTATTCCTATTTACTATCCCAAATTATTGGCATATAAACCTACAAAATTTATTGAATTACACGTTTAGTTTATTAAATTTTTAACTTTATAAATTCGTTAAATGCCTCTCTCGTTGTTCCTACAACCAATCTTAAATATCTATTATTTCCTTCTATAACTTCTTCTAATTTACCTCTTGCAATGAATTCCTCTCCTTTGAAACATTGTCCAGCGTAAGTATGTGTAAAAGAAACCACTTCTTTTATGTCGGGGTTTGTATAACACTCTACCCTGTAAGTGGCTGGATTATCAAAGGCATAATCATCATTTAATATTTTCCCTTCTATTTCAATAAAACCTAAGTTGTTATATTTTTTATCCCCATATTCTTCGTTAATTTCATTCCACTCTCTTGTAAACAGTAGATCAAACATAGTTCCGTCTACGAGCCCTCTATTGTATTTTCTTTTTTCATAAAATACAAACTCTTCATAGGTTAGTGTTCCATCTTTGATTCTTTTTTGATAGGCAATTTTCCAGAAATCTTCTGAAAGTGGAGTTAATTTTTTATCTTCAAACGCTTGTTTTAGTGATTCTCTTGCTTTTTTGTGATTTTCTTTCCCATAGATAACGAAGTCAATATCTGAGTTTTCATTGTTAAGTTTCAGGAGGAGAGATCCGCTAACTCCCATATTTTTAAGTGAAACTCCGTAATCTTCAAGTATTATAGCCAGTTTTCTACATTTTTTATCTAATTCGTTAAGATCTTGATCTTCATTAACAATCTCATTTAGACGTTCTTTTGGCTTTAAAATTCTTTTAATGTCTTCTTTTGGAATAGAATGCATTAATACACTATTTACTTCATCATAAAATAAGTATTTTGGGAATTTTTTTTCTAAGAATTTATATGCAAGAGATGTATCTGCAATCTTTACGTATTTTCTTCCATCTATTTTCCTAATATTATTTATCGGGATTTCAAAGTCAATATACTCGTAGGGAACATATCTTAAAAAAGCGAAAAATCTATCTTTTGGATGAGAATAGGTGTTTACTGCAAAATACAATCCTTCTGTTGTTTCTATAAAGTCCCTAATTCTAACTTTCATGCTACCACGTCTGATTTTATCTTTTCTATTCGTTTTGTAACTACTTCGGTATAGAGTTTCCTTAATAGTTCAATATCTAAATTAATTTCTCCGTTTTCTATAATAAAAGGTATTATGTGGTTTTTCATGTTTTTATATGATAAGTTATGATCGCTGGTTTCCATTATGTAATCTTTAAATGAAGCGTTGCTAATTACCAATGCTCCAAAATTTTTTATGTATTCGATTATTAATCTATACGCATCATTTTTCGAGTTTAAAACTTTCATTTCACATTCTTTTAATAGCATTTTACAGATCTCTTTCTCTTTTATTTTGTAGTATGTTGCAGTATCCATCACCACAATAATATTTTTAAATCCTGCGTTTTTAATTTTTTTGATTAAATTACTGATCGCCTGTTCAGATATATTATGTGGATTATTTAAAACGCTGATGGCATCTATGACAACAATCCTTCTTGAGGGTTTTGGAGGATACACCCTCTTAAAAACTTTTTTCTCTTTCATATATTCTCCAAGGTATGATATTATCTCGCTATTTTCAAGATAGTGCTCTAAATCATCGATAGTTGTAAATTTCGTAGAGTACCATGGTGGAGATGTTGAATTTGAAAGTTTATTTAGCATATCTTTTTTTATCTTCATAAGTCGCTCTTTTTCTTTTAGTATGTTGTATAATTTATTTAGGGTTATTTCTTCATCAATATTCAGATTTGTTAAAACATTTAATAAGTATCCTTCTTCAAATGTCTCTAATCTGAAATTTTCACAGATCTCTTTTAATTTTAAATACTCTTCAAGTTCTTTTTTACTACTAACTCCTACGGCTCTTGCTATTCTATACTCTTCCGCTGTTTTAAATCCCCTACTCAATGCATCGTTATATTCATAGGCATCTTTAAATCCTCTTTTTAGTGCATCTCTGTATTCATTAGCATCTCCAAAGAAAAATTTTAATGCATTAGTTAACTCTTCAAAGTTCTTGAATCCTTTGCTCATTGCAAATTTATAAAGATCTACATCTCTTGAAAACGCATGCTCTTCTAAGATTCCGTAGTATAAATATTCAATTATATATTTATCATCTATCTTTTTGGCAATCCCTTCTTCCTCAAGTTTTTTAAGTCCTCCTATAAAACCAAGTTCTTTCGCTTTTTTATATTCTTCTATTGACTCAAAGCCAGAGTTTTTATATTTTTTATACTCTTCAATATCTCCAAAGTGGAGATATTCATAATATTCCTTTGCATTTAATCCTAATGATTTTGCATCTATCATGTCTTCCAATGTTTTAAATCCTTCTGAGGGTATGTAAAATATCACTCCGTTATCTACAAAAAAGAAAATACTTTCATTATTATCTCTGTATCTGCAAATTACATGTTTTCCTAAAACCTTATGTGCTTCTAAAAACTCTTCTATGTTTTTAACTTTAACTTTCGGAAGATCTTCTATTTCATCTACATCAACATATTTCACTAACCCAAGCATAATTTTTAAAATATTCGCATCTTTGCACATATTTATCACTTGTATCTTCCAATTTTTAAATTTTTTAATATTTTTGATACTGTATAGGTGTAAATAATTGCTAAATAATTATCATTTAAAATATTATTTGAGAATATTCAATTATAAACGCTTTTCTTTAATCTAATGATTAAAAAAAAGAAATATTGACGTTTAACGATGGAATCTTTTTTTATTGCCTTTTTTATAATTTTTTATTTTGAATTAAACAGATTAGGAGTTTTTTAAAATAAAAGATGTGATCTCTCATTGAAAATAGGGATATAAGGGCAGATAAAAAAGCAACATAAAAAATTAAAAATATTAAAAATAATTAAAATTAAACTAATCTCAAAAATATCTTAAAATTGCAAAAGATTTAACCTAATATCTCTAATATTTTAGCTTTTACTTTACCTTTTCCACTTCTTGGCTCTACTAAGACCTTTCCACAGGTAAGGCACTTAACTATTGTAGCCGGGCTTCCAAATACAACTTGCTCGTTGTTGCATTCTGGACATTGAACTTTTAAAAATTTTGTTCTTGGTTGTGGGATCAGTTCCATTGTCTCCCCTCTCTATTTCTATTTTTTAGTTTTTATGTGTTTGAATTTGATTTTTCATATTAAAAAAGATTGGTTATATTTTATATGATGGTGTTTTATATATGGCGTATTTTGTGTTTCGTTAATTTATTTTGAAATTATTTCTCTACAAATTCAAATCTACCAGATCTAAAGCATCCGTTTGCCTTTGTATGCATCTTTCCACATTCAGTACATTTAAATCTCAAATCGATTCTTTTAACTGGTTTTGACCTGTCTGGTAAAGGTCTTGGGAACCCTCCGTATCCTGAGGTAACTCTTCTGAACTGTCTTTGACCCCAAGTTAACTCACTTGGTTTCCCTTTTTTTGCCTTTTCTACTGTATGAATTGTATGTTTCTTACAGTATGGACAGTATCTTTTAACTTTTTTCGGCATTTTCATAACTTTCACCTATTCTTGAGACGATTCTGTGTTTTTCTAAAATACTGGCTATCCTTCTATCCAATGAGAGAACATCATTTTTGTTTAGGGTGTATATATAACTGCCGTCTGTAAATGATGGAAAGTTTTTATCGACCTTTACAACATCAATATCGTTTATTGTATATATAGATTTTGGTATCTCGATCTCATTGGGTTGTGATGATTCTTCAATTTTCAAGTCAATGGAAATATTTTCAATAGCAGTTATAATATCTAATTCTTCTAAAAGCAGATTTTCCCTCTCATCATCTAAGTAAAGGGCTTTATAAATCCTAAGTTTTCTGAGTTCTTTGAAATAGTATTTAATTCTTTCTTTTTCTTCGTCTTCGGCCGTAATTATGTACTCCCTAACCTCATCATAAAAGTTTTCTGGAAGTTTTAAAAGTTTATCATTTTTTATCTCTTCAACAAAATATTTTTTTAGAGAAGAATAGAGGGATGAATCCATTGTATCACTTGTTTTCCATCATATATATTTATCCTTCAATTCTTGGGGCTAAGAGGAATGTTAGATTAACTCCTGCTAAGGAATATTCCATTTTCAGAGGCATGTCATTTCCAAGATATATTTTAATAATATCTCCTGAACTAACTCCTTTAACCATATCCATTAAATAATCCAAATTAAATGCACTTTTTGCCTCTTCTCCAACCTCCAAATTCACAATTGCAGCGTCATCTTTCTCAAATTCTGCACTAAAATCGTTTAGATCCCCCTTAGCTTGAATTAAAAATTTATCATTTTCAACTTTTAGTATTACATAATCACTAAAAAGATCTGCGTCTTTTAGTGCTTCTTTAAACGCTTCTCCTTTAATAACCACCACGTTGGGGTATTCAATTTCAGGAACTTTAACTGACGAGGCAGATAGATCCAACAAAGCCAAACTAAATTTCCTCTTACCGGTATTTTCAAATATGATATTCAATTTGTTTTTTTCTTCATCCAACTCTAAGATCAATTTATCTTTTGATTTTGCCCTGTTCATCACTTTTTTAAATGCCTCTAAATCAATACCGATCTCATGTTCATCAGCAGTGAACTCTTCAAAAGCCAAACTTGGGATCTCTAAGCTAACCAGAGCAACATGACTGGGATCCATTGCACTTGCTTTTATCCCTTCCTCATTAACCTCAAAGCAGATCTCATCTAAAAGCGTTGAGATAGTATCAACAACTTTTTTAAATTCCTTTGCGCTCTCCATAACACCCTTAAACATCTATTATCACCAAGTTAATTTTATTAAATTTTTTTATTAAATTTATTGGTTTTATTAAATTATTTGGAAAATATAGGCCGTATTTTTCATACTTTTATTGTTAAAATATTGATGAATGCTATTTGATAATTTCATTGTTATTTAAATACCACCTATTTTTATTTATACCTTATTGCTTTATAATTTGTTAATTATTTCTCGTAATGTTTATTTATATAGAATGTATAAAAACGTTTTTATATAAAAATCCATTTTAATAGCTTATATTCTTTCCGTTTTATTTGACAAAATAATATAAGAATTTGAGTAAAAAAATAATAAGATAGAATATAACAAAAATAAAAAATATTAAAAACTGTTAGATATTTTTGCCTTCATTGACAAATTAGTATCTTCGTGATTGCAATGACAGAGGAACTAAATGAAATAAGAAAAAAAATAGATGAGATCGATAGCAAGATCTTAGAGTTAATCGCTAAGAGAAACAGTTTGGCTAAGGATGTGGCAGAAATAAAAAGCAAGATGGGCATTCCAATTAATGATGAGGAGAGAGAAAAATATATATACGATAGGATAAGAAAACTTTGTAGAGAACATAATGTAGATGAAAATATCGGAGTTCAAATATTCAAAATACTTATTGAGCATAACAAACATCTACAAAAGCAGTATTTAAGTGAAACACAAAGATAGATTCATTTCAAATATAAATAGAATAAAAAATAATAAAGAGTTAAAAAAATTAATCGGCTAAAAATTAAGAAGGTGATAGAATGGGAAGGATTAGGCAAACATTAATAAAAAGAACATCGTTAGAATTGATTAAAAAATACAGAGATCTGTTTACTACCGACTTTGAAACCAACAAGAGAGTTTTAGAGCAAGTTGCCCAAATATCTACAAAAAGATTAAGAAATAGAATTGCAGGATACATAACCCACAAGATGAGACAGCTTCAATAAAGGTGACGTTAAATGTTTAAAGGGGTCTATCCCGCCATTATAACTCCTTTTAAAAATGGAGACGTGGATTTTGAGGGATTGGAAGATCATCTAAACTTTCTAATTGAAAATGGAGTGAGTGGAGTTGTAGCCGTTGGAACCACTGGAGAAAGTCCAACATTATCACATGAAGAGCATAAAAAAGTTATCGAAAAAGTGGTGGATATAGCAAACGGTAAGATTCAGGTTATTGCAGGAGCAGGTTCAAACTGCACAAGAGAGGCGGTAGAACTTTCTATTTTTGCTGAAGATGTTGGAGCAGATGCCATATTATCAATAACGCCCTATTACAACAAACCAACCCAGGAAGGGTTAAAAAAACATTTTGAAAAGATCGCTCAATCAGTAAACATTCCTATTGTTTTATATAATGTCCCATCAAGAACTGCCTTAAACTTAGAACCGAGAACAGTTAAAATATTATCTGAGGAATATAGCAACATATCAGCAGTTAAAGAAGCAAATCCTAATCTATCCCAAGTTTCAGAGTTAATCCAAAATGGAATAACAGTTCTCTCAGGAAATGACGAGTTAACTCTCCCAATAATCTCTTTAGGAGGACAGGGAGTAGTTAGTGTGGTAGCGAATATTGTTCCGAAAGAGTTCGTTGAGATGGTTGATTCAGCATTAAAAGGAGATTTTGAAAAAGCGAGGGAGATTCATTATAAATTATTCCCTCTAATGAAGGCAATGTTCATAGAGACCAATCCAATTCCAGTTAAAACTGCATTAAATATGATGGGAAGACCAGCGGGAGAGTTGAGATTGCCACTATGTGAGATGAGTAGTGAACATAAACAAGTGTTAGAAAAGATATTAAAAGACCTTGGTTTAATCTAAATGGTGATCCTGTTGAATGAAAGGCAGATTGAAAAGATAAAAAAAGAAGCTGAAGAAATTGTTGAAAAGTTTAGCAAAGTTTTGGAAGAGTTCAACTTAGAGATGGAAGAAAGTTATTATATAATTGAAAGTAGAAATGTATTAAGAGAGGATAACGCAGTAGAGGCAGATCCAAATTTCAGGGAGAAATTTTTAAAAATCGCTCCTAAGGTCAATAAGGAAGGATATATTGTTGTGGAGAAAGGTAGTTGGCTAAAATAACAAGACCAAAAAGTTTAAGTAATTGTTATACATTATTTGAAGTAAACATTTAAAAATAAAAGAACGAGGGTGATACCATAAAGAGGAGTTCAAGAAGATGGAAGAAAAAAGGAAGAATGAGATGGAAGTGGTATAAAAAGAGATTAAGAAGGTTAAAAAGAGAGAGAAAAAGAGCAAGAGCTTAAATATATTATTATAAAATTACAAAAATGTATGCAAATTCTTTATTATTTATTATTTATTTAGTTATTATTTATTTAATGACCTAAAACACTTCTTCGTTTTTTAGTTAATTAATAATTTTATAATTATTCATTTCTATTCTTTATTAAATTAAAAAAATAAAATAAAACTATCCCTATATCCTCACAATATCTGTGAATTTAAATCTTTTCAATATATGATAAACGTGATTGTGATACTATGAAAGTTAGTGGTTTAACCAAAAAGATCATGGAGCATTTAAAAGAGCCCACAACAACAAAAGACCTTGCAAAACAATTAAACATACATCCGAAAAATATCGATGCAAAAATTAGGGTTTTAAGAGACCTTGGCCTTGTTGAAACAAAAAAAGGTAGAAATGGTGGAATTAAATTAACGAAGGAAGGTTTAATTTTACTGGAAAAAGGGGAAATATCTCTAAGTGCTTTAAAACTACAAATAGTTGCAAAGGATAGAATAGGCCTATTAGCCGATATTTCATCAAGAATATCAAAAATTGGAGGGAATATCACATCAACAGTTCTTGAAAGGGAAGGAGATAGGGTTGTTATATATCTTGTTATAGATGGTGTAGGGGAAAAAGAAATAAATAATGCGTTAAAGGGATTAGTAGACAAGATTTCAGTTATATGGTGATAAAATGATCGAAGTTGAGATAAAAGTAAAAATTAACAATAAAGAAGAAATTTCAAAAAAATTAGAAGAACTTGGATTTAAATACATCAAAAGAAAATTTCAAGAGGATATATATTTCAATGGAATAGATCGGGACTTTAAAAAAACTGATGAAGCTTTAAGGATCAGAGATGAAGATGGAAATTTCTTTATCACATATAAAGGACCAAAACTTGATAACATATCAAAAACAAGAGAGGAAATTGAAGTCAAAATTGAAGATAAAGAAAAAATGAGAAAAATTCTAAAAAAACTTGGATTTAAAGAAGTCCCTCCGATTAGAAAAATTAGGGAGATTTATAAAAAGGGAGATATTGAAGCAAGTATTGATGAAGTAGATTCACTTGGAATATTTTTAGAATTAGAAAAATCAGTAAAAAGTATGGAAGAGAAAGATAACGCATTGGCAGAGATCTTAAACATACTGAAAGCTTTAAATATAAGTAATGACAATATTATTAGAAAATCATACTTGGAGCTAAGGGGGTCGCAATGAAAACAGCAAAATTAAGATTAAGTAAAAGGCAGTTATTAGCAATATTTGTAGCCATACTGATGATGCTCTCGATAATTCCAGTTTTCTTAATGGGTATTTAAAAAAAGAGTTTTTTATTTAAAAGTTTTATACTAAAAAAGTTATATAAATTCTTTATTGTTTTTTATCTTTATTATTGTTTTTCATTAAGCCCACTATTTTTAATCAAAATTAATTTTTTAGCTGATAGAGTTTTATACATTTTTAACTTTTTTAAACTTAACATTTAATAAACAGCATAAACATTAAAACCTATTAAATTTAAAAATTTTCTAAAAATAAATAAAAACAAAAAACAAAAATACGGTGAGAGATCTTGTTAGTGGTAAATACAACCAACAGATTAGAAGGGAGAGTCAAAGCCCCGCCATCAAAATCATACACGCATAGGGCAGTTATTGGTGCCTCATTGGCTGATGGAATTAGCAAGGTCATAAACCCTCTCTGGGGAGCGGATTGTTTATCATCTGTTCATGGATGTAAAATGTTAGGAGCGGAGATTGAACTAAAAAAAGATGAAGATGAATGGATCATTAAAGGAGGAGAACTAAAAACGCCCGATAATGTTATTGATATAGGAAACAGTGGAACAACTTTAAGAATTTTAACTTCTATCGCTTCACAGATTCCCCGAGGATATGCAGTTTTAACAGGAGATGACTCAATTAGAAAGAGACCAATGCAACCTTTGTTAGATGCTTTAAAGCAATTAAATATTAAAGCATTTTCATCGAAATTAGACGGAACCGCCCCAATAATAGTTAAAAGTGGAAAAATTGATGGAAATATGGTAAAGATTAGAGGAGATATTAGCTCTCAATTTATAACCTCCTTGATGATGTTCCTTCCATTTAATAAAGAAGATACTGAGATTATTTTAACATCTCCTTTAAAATCAAAACCCTATATAGATATAACGATAGATATTCTAAATACATTCGGTATAAAAATCGAAGAAACAGAAAACGGATTCTTGGTCTATGGAAATCAAAAGTATAAAGCAATTGACTATATTGTTGAAGGAGATTATTCCTCAGCGTCTTATTTAATTGCTGCTGGAGTTTTAATAAACTCAAATATAACTATTGAAAATCTATTTGCCAATTCAAAACAAGGAGATAAGGCAATAATAAATATTGTAAAAAAAATGGGAGCTGATATTAAAGTTAAAAAGGATAAAGTAATTATAGAGGGAGAATACAACTTAGAGGGAATAGATGTTGATGTTAGAGATATTCCTGACTTAGTTCCAACAATTGCAGTTCTTGGATGCTTTGCAGAAGGAAAGACAGAGATTTACAACGGAGAGCATGTTAGATTAAAAGAATGCGATAGGTTGAATGCCTGTGCAACCGAATTAAAAAAGATGGGTGCTGAGATTAAAGAAAAACAGGATGGTTTAATTATAAGAGGAGTTAAAAAATTAAGAGGAGCTAAACTAAACACTTACCATGATCATAGGTTAGTTATGGCATTCACAGTAGCAGGATTAAAGGCAGAAGGAAAAACAATAATTGAAGGGGAAGAGGCAGTAAAAATATCCTTCCCAAACTTTGTTAATGTTATGAAGAGCTTAGGGGCTAAAATTGAGGTAATAAAATGAAGATTTATAAAGAGGGACTTGAAAAATATCCTCTTACCCATATTATTGGGCAGAACATATTCCTATTAATTTATTTTTGGATTGGCATTATAGGAATGCTACCATTAAAAATTTATGGATTTCCAATTATTTCTGTTATTTATGGACTATTGGATGATGGATTTTTTAATTCTTGGAATTTTTATTATTATGAGTGGATTAAATTTTTTAATTCATAATAGGATGTGTAAGAAGTGTAAGATGAAATTTATTTGTAATAGTAAAGAGTAAATAACCTTACCAATATTAAATTCTGATGATAGATTATTATGGTGGTGCTTATGGATTTCTTATTTGAGAATAGTTGGAAAGCTATCTGCCCATACAATCCAAAATTAGATTTAAAAGATATTTACATTTACGACACAACTCTAAGAGATGGAGAACAAACCCCAGGAGTTTGCTTTACAAAAGAACAAAAATTAGAGATAGCGAGAAAGTTGGATGAGCTTGGGTTAAAGCAGATTGAGGCAGGTTTTCCAATCGTCTCTGAAAGGGAGGCAGATATTGTCAAAACAATAGCTAATGAAGGTTTAAATGCTGATATATTAGCTCTATGTAGGGCTTTAAAGAAAGATATTGACAAAGCAATAGAATGTGATGTAGATGGAATTATTACATTTATAGCAACATCTCCTCTACATTTAAAGTATAAATTCAACAACAAGAGTTTAGATGAAATATTAGAGATGGGTGTTAGTGCAGTTGAATATGCGAAAGAGCATGGTTTATTCGTTGCCTTCTCTGCGGAAGATGCGACAAGAACACCAATAGAGGATTTGATTAAAGTGCATAAAGCCGCTGAAGAAGCAGGCGCTGATAGAGTTCATATAGCAGATACAACTGGTTGTGCAACTCCACAAAGTATGGAATTTATCTGCAAAACATTAAAAGAAAATTTAAAAAAATCCCATATAGGAGTGCATTGCCATAACGACTTTGGATTTGCTGTTATAAATTCAATATACGGGTTAATTGGTGGGGCTAAGGCGGTCTCAACAACAGTTAACGGTATAGGAGAAAGAGCAGGAAACGCATCATTAGAAGAGTTGATTATGGCTTTAACTGTATTATATGATGTTGATTTGGGATTAAATTTAGAGGTTTTGCCAGAGTTGTGTAGGATGGTTGAAGATTATTCAGGGATAAAGATGCCAAAAAACAAACCAATAGTTGGAGAGCTTGTATTCGCTCATGAAAGTGGGATCCACGTTGATGCAGTTATAGAAAATCCTCTAACATATGAACCATTCCTTCCGGAAAAAATCGGTCTTAAAAGAAATATTTTGTTAGGAAAACATTCGGGGTGTAGGGCTGTTGCATATAAGTTAAAACTTATGGGTATAGATTACGATAAAGAAATGTTATGCGAGATTGTTAAAAAGGTTAAAGAGATCAGAGAAGAGGGAAAATTTATAACCGATGAAATATTCAAAAATATTGTTGAGGAGGTTTTAAATAGGAAAAACTCCCAACTCAAAATGAAATAAAATATAAACAATAAATATTATTTATAGCCATTCCTATCTAAGTCAAAAAATGGTTTATTGTTAAATCCGCAATCAATATAAAACGAAAACATTATTAAAGTCCTAATAGTTAAAATATTACAATAATTATTTAATTCTATAAATCGTAAATTTAAAAACTTGGATTAAAAACTTGTATGTTGGGAGATACTATGAAACTCTTTGAGTATCCAGGAGTTCAAAACACTGATGAAACATTAAAAATAGCCATAGAGAGGACTAAGAAGGGAGATATAAAAAGTATAGTCGTTGCCTCATCAACTGGAGAAACGGCTAAAAAATTACTTGATTTGTTAGAAAAGGAGAACTTAAACCTAAATGTTGTTGTTATTACATATCATCAAGGATTCCATGGAGAGGATATAATATCGATGGATAAAGATGTTGAGGAAGAGTTAAAGAAACGCGGAGCTAAGGTATTTAGAGGCAGTCATGCTTTGAGTGGTGTTGAGAGAGGAATATCCAACAAATTGGGAGGTTATGGGCCAGTTCAAGTTATTGCTGAAACGTTAAGAACATTTGGACAGGGAGTTAAAGTTTGTTATGAGATAACAATTATGGCATGTGATGCTGGCTTAATAAAAGCAAGAGAAGAGGTTATTGCTATTGGAGGAACTTCAAAAGGAGCGGACACAGCAATGGTTATAAAACCAGCAAATATGAATACCTTTTTTAATATAGAAGCAAGAGAGATCTTATGTATGCCAAGAAAAAAGAAAAAATGTGAATAATAATGAAAAATAAACGATTTAAAAAGTTTTATTTTTATCCAATTTTGATTTTGTTTTTGATTTTAATGATGTTTCTTTTTTCTTCTCCTTTCGAACAAAAAAATATTGGAGATAAAAATGATGAAAAGCCAATAATCTTAATACATGATGTTTCACCAGTTTATTTTAAAGATCTAAAAGAGATTGTAAGGATTATAGATAAACATCATTTTCAGAACAGAACTTATTTATTTATCATTGTTAACCATGCAAATAACCATAACCTAAAAAATTATCCAAAATTTGTAAACTACTTACACGAATTAGAAAAAGAGGGTTATCATATCGAATTTCATGCATATAACCATATTGGAGATGAATTTAATTGCAATAAAACAGTGGCAGAGGAGAAGTTAAATCTATCCTTTAAAATCATGAAAGAGTGTAAATTTAACGTTAGTAAAATTAAATACTTCATACCTCCAAGATATAAGATCTCAAAAGATGCAGAAGAGGTGTTTTTGAACAGAAATATCTCAATAATATTAAAAACAACGTTAATCACTCCAAAAAATGAATCTATAATCGAATACAATATTGTAAATAGAGAATATACCTGGTATTTACCAAAAACTCTTTTAATCATAGTTGAACCAATTTCTATAATCGATTACAAAATTTGCACAATGGAGGGAAAGAGATATTTTCTTTCCATTCATCCAAAAGCAATTAACTACGGAGGGGGCTTGGAGTTTTTAGATCACTTTCTAAACGAAACACGTTAACGATTTAAAATTAAATAAAAATTAAACAATTTATAAAAATCATGGAAGTTTATATAGTAAGCAAAATAGTTTAGATTAACTCAACAAAGTTTTCTATAAGCTTTAATCCTATTTTTCCACTTTTCTCAGGATGAAATTGAGTAGCAAATATGTTATCTTTATTTACAACGCTCGGAAACTCTAATCCATATGTTGTTTTACCCACAACGCAGTTTTCGTCGGGGTTTACGTAATATGAGTGAACAAAGTAAAAATAGCTATTATCTAAGATGCCCTCGAACAGTGGACAGTCATTAACAATTTTTACATTATTCCATCCCATATGAGGCAATTTTTCAACATTTTTAAATCTAATAACTTTTCCTTTTATAAGACCAAGACCTTTGATTCCTTCTTTTTCCTCACTTTCATTGAATAGAACTTGCATTCCTAAACATATTCCTAAAAATGGAATTTTCTCAGATATGATTGTATTGATTGTATTTACAAGAGGGGAGAGGTTTTTCATTGCAGTTCCGAAATTTCCAACTCCCGGTAAAACCACTTTATCACAAGAAAGCAGATCTTCTTCATTTTTTGTTATTATTGCTTTATCGTATAATTCAATGGCTTTTTCTATACTTCTTAGATTTCCAGCGTTGTAGTCGATAATGCCAATCATGCTTATCACTTACAACTCTTGAACTTCTTTTATTGTTTCTAATATTTTGTTTAATGCCCTTTTAGCGTCTTCTTCACTTTTTAAACCTGTTATAACAACTTTTCCACTGCCAAAAATCAAAACCACGACTTTTGGATCGTCTAACCTATAAACAAGTCCGGGGAATTGCTCTGGCTCATATTCGGTTCCTTCTACCATTAATGCAATATCGTCTAAGTTTGGTTCAATCCCTAAATCAGCAGTTGCGACCATATTTTGGATCTTTATTTCGGGATTTTCAATAACATCAATTCCCGCGTCTTTCAACTCTTTTATTATCTTTTTAATTGCTATTTCTGCCTCTTCTTTACTTTTTGCACCGGTGCAATTTACTTTTCCACTTCTAAATATTAATAAAGCAACTTTTGGCACGCTTAATCTACAAACAAGTCCGGGGAATTGCTCTGGCTCATATTCTGCGTTTTCTAATATTAGTGCTACCTCTTCTAAGTCGATATTATCTCCTATTTTAGTTGAGACGACAACGTTAACAATTTTAATTTCTGGTTCCATAGTTTCACCACAACCTATGATGAATATTATATAAAAATATAAATAAAGGTATATAAATGCTTTCAAAGGAATCTTATAAACTATATATTTAGTTTAACCAATTAATAGGTCTATAAAAATAAAATAGGTAGAAGATTTATCCGAATAAAGCAGCCAATCCTGCAACTGCTGCTCCTGTGTCTTCTTCTTTCTTCTCTTCCTCTTTTTTCTCTTCTTCTTTTGTCTCTTCTGCTGCTGGAGCTGCGGCAACTGGAGCAGCTGCGACAGGCATTGCAGCGTTTGCAATTGCCTCCTCAATATCTACTCCTTCTAAACCTGCAACTAATGCTTTAACTCTTGCCTCATCTACATCTACACCAGCAGCTGATAAAACTGCTTTAATTGCATCTTCTGTGATTTCTTTTCCTGCACTGTGTAATAATAAAGCTGCATATATGTATTCCATAATCTACACCTCCCAAAGTATTTATTTTTCTTTTAATTTTTTTAATTTTAATTTTCTTTTATCTCTTTTTTATTTATGTGTTTTGTTTTTATCATATTTCACATTGAAAGTTATAAGGTTTAAATGTTAAGGGCTTGCAATTCACTATTTATTATAAGTTATTTATATTTTTCGGTTAGAACAGTAGAGCTAATCCAGCTGCTCCTGTGTCTTCTTCTTTCTTCTCTTCCTCTTTTTTCTCTTCTTCTTTTGTCTCTTCTACTGTTGGAGCTGAAGATACCGCAACTGAGGATATTTTTTCTTTAATTTCTTCATCTATTGCATCTTCAGGTAATTTGGAAGCCAATGCCAATGCTTGAGATTGTGCCTTTGCTAATATATCTCCAGCTGTTTCTTTGGTTATAAATGCCGTCTCTATTGATAAAGCTCTTGCATCCATAAATGCCTTCTGTATCAAGAATGGCAAGACCTCTTTTGCTGGATAGGCAGTGTTAAATGCTAAATTAAACGCGTTTTGGTAAGCTGTTTGAATATCTGCCAATAGTTTGTCTTCATCAACCTTTAAAACATCTGGCGTGTAAATAATTCCATCTTCATAAACAGCCAATACGTTTAAACCTACTTTTACCGGCTTAATTCCCAACCTATCTAAAACCGCTGCTAATTTTGGAGAAACAACCTCTCCTTTTTTGACAACAACTTTATCCTCTTTGATAGCAATTTTACCTTTCTCTATTGCAGCAGGAATGCCAACACTTTTAAGTTCCCCTAAGAAAGGCCCAGGAGGCATTCCTGTAGAGCCCTTCTCAACTTTAATATCACAAGGAGCGATCTGTCCTCCTCTTACAGGAGCAGGGCTTTTGTTCTCCTCTAACATCTTATACAATCTAAACGGATTCATATCTGTAACTAATATCGCTGCCCCTCTCTCAACGTAGTTTGCTAACTCAGCTAATTTTGGATTGTTCAACTCTTCTGCAACTTCATTCAAAGCCCTTACAATCAATGTATTTCTTGACATTCTCAATTTAACTTTATCTCTGATTTTATCTCTAATTTCTTGTAATTGAGGGGCAGGAACATCCATCATATCTACAATAGCAACTACTGGCTTACTTTTAATAAGCCCCTTGAGTGTTTTAACTTCTTCCAATTTCCACGGGGCTACGTGTGCTTGCACTTTTGTTTCCATTTTTATCCCCTTTGCATTTTATTTTTATATATCTCACATCTCTTATACTTCATATTTTGTGTTTTATTTCTTTTTTGCTTTTTCTTTTCTAACTTTTACAGCAGGTCCCATGGTTAACTTAACGTATGCGTCTTTTAAATGATAGAGACCTTTTTCATACTTCTTAGCAACTACGTTTAAAATTGCTTCAATGTTATCAACTACTTGTTCATCAGTCATCTTTTCATTTCCTACTAAGACCTGGAAATATGGTTTGTCTCTCGTGTTTATAACAACTGTTTTCTTTAATCTTTCAACTAATGGTTTTATGTTCGCATTTGCTGGAACTGGTTTTGGCATCTTTCCTCTTGGACCTAAGATAACCCCCATATATCTTCCAATAAGAGGCATTAAATCTGCCTGAGCAATAAAGAAGTCGTGAGCGTTAGCTATTTTTCTTAATTTTCTTTTATTTTTACCTAATTCTTCGATTTCTTCTTTTCTAATTACTGTTAATCCCAATTCTTCTGCCTGTTTTGCAAGATCTCCAGTTCCGATGACTGCTATTTTTGCTTCTTTTCCTCTACCGTGTGGTAAAACAACTTCTTCTTTTATTCTATTTTCTGGTTTTCTCATGTCGATTTCTTTTAGTGTTGCTATAAATTCGAAGGACTGTGTGAAGTTCCTCGGCTTCGCGAGTTCGCGAGCCTCCTTCACCGCTTGTAGTAGTGCTTCTCTATCCATGCTTATCCTCCTTTCTTTTTTATATTACGATGTAAAACAAAAGCACCCATAATATATGGAATCTGATATAAATATTTTGCCCAGTTAAAAAAGTCGAGATAGTTTGTTCGGTTATTTGTCAGAATATTTAATAGAAAATATTTTATATGCTAAAAATACCCTAAAACATATATAAAATTTTCGGTCTTTCATCAATACGATAATAATGTAGATGTTATTCATTTAACGTGATTTTTGATAAAATCGTCAATATCTCTGTCATAGGTTAAATAAATCCTCTTCTTAAATGAAATATGTTTTCTTCCAAATATCTTCTTATCCTCGAAGGCCACTGCAAAAAACTCCCCTTCTTTTTTAACATCTACAACCTCTGTCCAGCGGATAATCATATTCATATAGTATATTCCCTCATCACATAAATAAACAGAAATTTTATCGTTGAATGATTTTAAGACAATAAATAATAATAAAATTGCACAAATCGTCAATATTTCCGATGTTATTGATAAATGTGGATATAATAAAATATCAAGTAGGATCAACACTCCCACTAAGAAAATAAATACAATAGGTATTAATTTTTTATCAATCTCTGCTTTTTTTCCTTCAATCAAATTAAGATAAGGGATTTTAATTTCCTTAAAAATTTTATTTTCGCTGAGGTTTGGTTTAATCTTTTTTCTTAGTTTGAATATAACGAGGTTGGTTAGTAAAAACACAAGAGTAAGTAATAGGAGGTTCATAGTTTCCCCTTGGTTTATATAATATTATAAATCGAAACACAAAAACCCTAAAAAATTAAATTAAAAATTTAATTATCAATTAATTTATTATTTTACTCCCTTTTTAATTTTTCGATAATCAACTCAGCACATAATTTTCCAGAGAGATACATTCCTCCAAATACTGCTCCCATTCTATAACCACCATGGGAAGCGTTAGCAGCCATTCCACATACGAAAAGATTTGGATAAACCTCTCTTGTGTTTCTTAATAGGGCGTTTTCACCTTTCTCCGCCCACATTGATTTCTCTCCAGGAACATCTGCCTCTAACTTATTTTTCTTTACTAACGTATTAACAACTGATGCCTCATGCCCGGTAGCGTCAACAACCACTTTACTTCTTATGGTTAGTGGATCAATATGCAACCCCGCTCTTTCAATTGCATAACTATTTATAACAACACCTGCGACTCCTTCTTCTCTTAAAATTAGATCTTCAACAACTATTCCGGTTAATATTTTAGCCCCCGCGTTCATTGCCGCAACTGCCAATTTAGCAGGAACTTCAACGGAGTCGGCAACGTAATATCCGTCCCCCATATCTATTAAGTTAACTCCGATCTCTCTCAACAACTCATCCGCTGGCTCCTCAACTGCAATGTATGGGAATCCCATTCCTCCGCCCCATGTTCCTCCACCAAATGCTAAGTGTCTCTCTAAAACAACAACTTTAAAGCCCTCTTTTGCTAAATATCTTGCACATGTCAAACCACTTGGTCCTGAACCAACTATAACAACGTCTGCTTCAATTATATCCATCCACATATCAAAACTTGCTTTTAATATTGCCTTTGTTGTTTTGGTTTCATCTGCGTTAAGTTTTATGTCTTTTAAATTCATAGAATCACCAGTTTTATTTTTTATTTTTATTATTATTTTATTTTATTTTTGATAATTAATTTCAATATTATTTTCAAGGTTTGATTTTTATAGGTTTTGGAAATTTAAATTACTAAATTAAATTATGAAATATTCGATAATTCAGTTTTACGTTTTTCGTTTATATTCAATCTAATAGATCTAATTAAAATTCATAATTTAAGATTAGAAGTTCATAAATATTTGATCTTCTACTTCCTTTGCAGTTTATCATTCTCTTAGCAACAACCTTTTTTATATTAAAACCTTCATAAAGCTTTTCGAAGAATTCAATATTATATGAATTGCTTAACATCAATTTAGACCCTCTTTTATCTAATTTTCTATAAAACTCTGCTAATTTTATTTGATCATTGTCGTTAAAGTCATACTTTGTATAGGATGTAAAATAGGATGTTTTATTCAACGGCTTATATGGTGGATCAAAATAGACAAAACTCCTGTCATCAACAAACTCTTCTATAATCTCAAAATCTCCTTGGAGAATTTTAACATTTTTTAATATTTTTGAAACGTTTTTTAAATTTTCCTCATTAAAAATTTTTGGATTTTTGTATCTTCCATAAGGAACATTAAAATTTCCTTTTTTGTTAACTCTATATAATCCATTATAACACGTTTTATTTAAAAATATAAACTGTGAAACTCTTTTAACTTCGTCAAAATTATTTTTGTTTTTATTAAACTCATCTCTAACTTTATAATAAAAATCTTTTCTTTTCTCTTCATTTAACAACAAAAACTCTTCCCTTAACGATGATAGTTCTTCAATTAAACTATTAACATCGTTTTTAATAACTTTATAGCATAATATTAAATCCTCATTAATATCATTGATGACAACTTCTTTAAATCCATATTTTTGTAAAAGGTAAAATAAAACTGCTCCTCCACCTACGAACGGTTCGATATATTTTTTAATTTTTCCTTCTTTTAAATCATTTGGTAAATTCTCTTCTATTTGTCTTAAAATTTGTGTTTTTCCTCCTGCCCACTTTAAAAATGGTTTGGCATCCATTTTATCCCAAAAATTAGATTAATTAGCTTTAATCTTCTTTAAAACTTTAAGAATATAACTTTCTATTTTTTCATTTATCTTTTCTTCGAGATTTTCAATCTTTTTAATATTCTCACTGCTTATATTTATCTCCTCCTCAATATAAGGAGTTTTTTCTAACGTTTTTTTTCCAACTAAAACATCCACATCTGTAAATGTTCCCAATAGTTCCTTTCCTGTTGATCTAATTTCTTTTTCTATCCAATGTGCTTCTTTTGTTCCAAAAACAGAGAATAATGGAAATTTTGTTATTACGTTTGAACCGCTCATGATCAGTGGACTTATCATTGGAATTTTATCAACCCAAACTCCGGTTATTATTTTAATATCTGGAAAGTTTAATCTAACCGAAGATACCCATTGCATATACTCTATTGTAGAGACAGAGGGTTTATTTTCATATATCGTCCCTTTTTGAGGATTTAATGAATAAAAGGTTATTTTATTTAAATCTAACTCCTCTATTAAATTTAACAATTTCTCAATATCCTCTTCCGTCTCTCCAAGCCCTAAAATTATGGTTATTCCTGTTTTCAAACCCATGTCCTTAGCTTTTAGTAAGTTATCTATAATTTTATCCAGTGGTTTTCCGGGGCAGATACTATCTCTGTTCTTACTAACTGTTTCCACTGCCCCTACAACTCCTTCTATTACATCCAAATTGATGTTATCTAAATCCACAACTCCAACGTTTAGATACTGTTTACACTTTTGAGTATAGGCGATCATCTCTGCAATGTTGTTTATTTCCTTTGATGTGTATCCATACCCTCCAGATATAAATTCTAATTTCCAGCCAATTCTCTTCATTAAAATTGCCTCAGCCAAAATACTTTCCAATCTTCTCCTTGCCTTTTTTGGATCCTTTATTTTATCCTTTTGAGTGGACATATAACAAAATTTACATGGTTCTTTTAAATTACAGTGCCATCCTAAAAACAATGCCCTCTCAAAACTAACTGTGTTTCCAAAATGTTTTTTTGTTATCTTAAATGCTTTTTTTGCATTTTCTAAAACTTCTTCAATGTCCATTTTCCCTCTCCTTTTCTATGTATTTTTCAATTACTTTCGGAGAGATTCTCGTTTGAATTCCCAATCTTTCAAGTATTATTCCATTTAATAAAATTTTAAGAATTTCTTTTCCTTCTTTTGACGTTGTTATTTCATTTAGTTTTCTTGTAGTTGCAGGGGACTTTAATTTTTTTAACGCCTCTATTATATCTTCTTCTTTTATTCTTCCTTTTTTCTTTGGAAATATCTCGTCTGCAATGATATTCAGCTTTTCAATATCAAAGGGAAGATACTCTGGTATTTTATTTAAAACTGTTTCATCTATCGATGCCAGTAATCTTGCGATCTCTATATTCTCTACATTCTCATCTATTTTTAATTTTTTCACTGTGAACCATTTTCCATGCTTTGCAATAAATTCTATTTTATCCTCCATATCCTCTCACCTGCAAATTGGAAGAGTTAAATTTGCTTTAATATTAATTGTTTATTTGCTTTAAATTTCATTTTTATTTTAATTAATTAAAACTAAAATAGAGTTTTTATATTTATTTTTATCTATATTATATGTTAAAACTATCTAAGATAAAATCATCAAACCACCATACGTAAAAAATAAAAAATAAACATAAAAATAGCCAAATTAAGCAGCTACAATCTTCTTTAATACAGGATCTGTAACCTCTTCAGGAGAGATTTCTTCAACATTTAATATTTTTATTCTACTTCTTTTAACTTTATATCTTCCTCCAAATTCTGAATATAGAATTTCTAATGCATCCTCTGGTTTTAATGCCTTATATTCTTTTTTAAAATAAAGTGGATCTTTACCTTTTTTGCTCATTATTCCAGTTATTCTAAATATCTTTGCCAAAGTACCACCTCCTCAACTCTTACAGATCTCGTATGTGTTTTTTGCAACACCTATCCACCTAAGGTATGAGTAGATAGATGCCTTTAATATTGAAAGGTCTTCTGCCTTAACATTTATAGTTATTGTATTTTTATGTATTTCCATTGTAGCAGAGGATCGTATCTGTGAAGATTTATGCTCCAAAAGTATTGCTTTATAAATAACCTCTGCCTCTTCTTCACTATCGAAGGATATTTTTAACTCAAATGAGTTCATTAAAATCCCTATACTAAACTATCAAATAATTTTATGGACTTTATTCGAATTAAAGGACCTATTTTTACCCTTCCTTTATAAAACTGTATAGAAAATAAATATTTTGGATCCTTTTCCAATTTTAAGATAATGTTGCTCTCTTCATTTACATTAAGATGTTGGAACAGGAATTTGTCAAAAAGATCTATATAAGGTAGTGTTTCTTCATCAATCTCTTTGTCTATTTTTATCCTAATTCCATTTTTGTTTTCTATTTTTTCTCCACATATCTCTTTTTGTAATTTTACAGAAATAAAACTCGATAGTGTTTTCTCATTTTCAACATCATAGATCATCAAACTTCCCGGATTTCCTTTAAATTCTCCTATTAACAATATATGATCGTCGATTTTAAACAGTTCTTTTAGAGGAGTTTTTCCTCTTTGAATGTAGGGGATGTTTAATGTTCTTTCTAAATCTCGAGCAAAACTTCTCGTTCTTTGAGAAGGTTTCCTTGATGTTGTTATTATCATTTATCTCGCCTTTACATGCTTAACTACATTTGGTCTTAATTTGACGAGGATTTTATAACTACAATGAGGGCATCTTGCCCTCTTGCCAAGTTCTTCCATTCTTATTATCTTTTTGCAGTTCAAACATTTGTATTCAACCATCTTATCCCCAACATTTGATATTTTTAGAGTTTATGTCATATTGGTAGATAAAATCTTAAAAAGATTTAATATAAAAAAGATTTATTCTTCTTTTCTCTCAACTATTCTTCTTATTGCCTTAGTAACTGCTTTTCCTGCTCCTGTTTCTGGGGTGTATGCCCCTCCTGCTATCTTAGCTCCACATTTACCACATACCCAGATTGATGTTGAAACTCTTTTTAACTTAGGAAATCCACAAACAGGGCATTTGTATTTTTTCTTAGCTTTTATTTCAACGTCTCTAACTCTAACTCTTATTTTTAAACCATATCTCGCACCAAATCTTCCTGTTGGTCCTACTTTTTTTGTATGACTAAACATAGTTTCACCTCACCTTGTTATTTTGAATTTAACCACT
The DNA here is from genome assembly GCA_013153845.1 of Methanococci archaeon. Lineage (GTDB taxonomy): Archaea > AGJL01 > Methanococci > Methanococcales > Methanocaldococcaceae > Methanocaldococcus. Next base: position 29,563 of record JAADDS010000005.1, read on the forward strand.
GTATTTTTTAACTACTTTTGTTTGAACATTTCCTTTTGTTATCTTGTTGAGATGAGCATAAAATTCTGATTCTATCCCACTGGGAATTTCAATCAATACTATTAATGAACCATCTGGGAGCCATTCCTCTTGCTTAACTGCTCCAAATTGATAGAGTGTTGGGTATGCCTTAGATGCAAATTCAGGAGGGACTTTAACTGCAATATCTCTTTTTTCAAATCTAATGGGTAATACTCTTTTAAGTTTTTTAACGATTTCCGGAACCTGTTCTTCTGCACTTTTATATATGTCAATATTTATTTTTAACTCATCCATTGCTTTTTCTATCCTATTGGGAGGATGAGGAGTGTCTGTTTGAGGATTTATTGTGTTTCTACTAATTATATTTATAATTTGCCTTTTTTTCTGCTCTTTTATTTCTTCTCTCTGTTTAGCAGTTAATTGAACTTGACCTTTTAATATTATCTTCTTAGCAATTTCTTTAATATCGGTGGTTCCGAAGACCTTAGACAAAACTTCTTCCGGAACCTTTTCTCCTTTACTTGCATCTTTAAACACAACTTCAATTGCCAAAAGCTCATCAAAATCAACGTTTTGCCCTTCTTTAAGCTTAGCAGCCAAGTAGGGATCAACTAAAATTTCAAATCGCTCTCCGTGAGAGGTATATCTTGCGATAACTGCCTCTTCTAAGGACACCATAATATCCCTCCCCAAATTATATAAATGTTTCGGAGGTTTTGTATTGTTATATATTTTTATCGATAACCTTATCGAGTTCTCTAATTTATTTTTATTTATCTTGTTGAATTAATTGGACTATTTTACCGAGTAGTTATTATTCAGTTCAAAAATAAAGAAGGTAAAAAGTAATAGTTCTAAAACAAAACAGTTTTTAGTAAATTCCAATTTTTGTTTTTATTTATGTTTTATTCCTCGTTCTCTTTTTTCTGCTCTTCGTTCTCATCTGTTTTCTGTTTCAATTTGCTTTTAACTTCTTCAATGAGTTTTTTAACTTCTTCTGGATCTACCCTCTTAAATTGAGCATCTTTTACTGTAATTACACAAACATCAACATTCTCAGGGTTTATATCTTCATTTGCTTTTGCTAATGACTTTATAGCCAATTCTAAACCTTTATCTAATGATATGTCATCGTGATACTCTTTTTCAAGTAGCTCCATCACAACTGGTCTTCCGCTACCTATTGCAGTTGCCCTATACTCTATAAGAGCACCACTTGGATCTGTCTCGAATAATCTCGCTTCGTTTCGATCGATTCCTGCAATTAGCAGGGAGACACCAAAAGGTCTTACTCCTCCATGTTGTGTATATGCCTGTTTAATATCACAGATCTTTTTTGCTAACATCTCAATTGATATTTCCTCTCCATAAGTTAATCTGTAAATTTGTGCCTCTAATCTTGCCCTATCTATTAAAACTCTCGCATCAGCTACTAATCCAGATGTAGCAGCAGCAACATGCTCATCTATTTGAAATATCTTTTCAATTGACCTGATCTTTACTAATTTGCTTGTTATTCTTCTATCAACTGCTAAAACAACTCCATCTTTACATGTGATCCCTACGGCTGTTGTTCCTCTTCTCACTGCTTCCCTTGCATATTCCACTTGATATAATCTTCCTTCTGGACTGAATACTGTAATTGCCCTATCATAAGCACTTGGAGGGACTACTTGCATACTTTATCACCACGTATTAAGGATTATAAGATTTGTAGATTATAATTTATTATATATTAATACTGTTTTTAAGAATGTTTTTATTTTTCAATTTTTAAATATGATTGAGTTATCTCTCGATAACAGGAAAAATATTAAGGGGAATATTCAAAAGTAAAATATTTAGGTGTTATGTTTTTATGATTTTTTTAATTATTTTAATATTATTTTTAATTAGATTTTTATTTTTATAATTTACTTGGTTTATTCTATTTTATCTTTCATTATTTCCTATTCTATATCATTTATTTTATATAATTTACTATAATTTGTATAAATTGTTATTTTTACTCCTTTTTATTCTTTTTTGTTTAAAACATTAGTTGTGTTTAGTATTGCCACAACCATAAATTATTTATATGAGTTTTCTAAAAGTATGTAGTGGTGATAAAAATGAAGAGGGTTAATATATCAGAAGAGGCAAAGAGGTTTATTCTCGAGAAATTAAAAAAAGCAGGTAGGAATGAAGTTGTTATATACTTTGAAGGATTTGCATGAGGAGGTCCAAAGTTTGGAATTGCAATTGCCCACCCCAGTGAAAAAGATAAATTAATCTATGATGGAGAATTTAAACTCTATATCGACCCTATTGCAGATCAGTGGCTTGATGAAGTCGATATATCATTAAAAAGATCAATATTTGGGAAGTATGTAAAGATAAGAGGGAGTAGTAGTTGCTAAAAAGTAAAAAATCTATAACAAATATTTATAACAAATATTCCAATATCTCTTTTGGGTGTTTTAGCACTACGACATCTTCTAATTCCATCAACCTTTTTGTATTTTCTGCATCTACTTTTCTAACTCTCATTTTAATTTCTTTTCCTTCAATTATGGCTCCATTTGGACATGCTCTTTTACACTCTCCACAACCCAGACATTTAGACAAAACTATCTCAGGAAACTTGCCCCTTAAAATTATTGCACCGTTTGGACATGCTTCAACGCATTTTAAACAACAAATACACTTTTTTTTATCAATAGAATAGGGAAGTTTGGTAATAACAACTCCTGCCTCGTAATCCACAGGAACAATTAAAGATCTAACAAACCCCTTCCCTGCCTGGGCTATTGCATTAGTTATTAGCGTATCTGCTATCCCTCTAACAACTTTTGCAACAGTATTTCCAGTAGTTGGAGAACTTATTAAATAATCGTATTTTCCTAAGCTTAAACGGCCAGTTATTGGTGAAGAATAGGGATGTTCTCTTTCTAAAACTATTTCTTCGTAATAACCTCCTCCTGAAATATAATTTAACTCTCCAAATAAACCATACATTTTAATAACTTCCTCTCCTGCCTTAGAAATTAAAGTAGTAATTTTTACATCCTTCTCTTCCTTTAACTCTCTCATAATTTGGAAACTCTCCCTCAATAAATGACCAGCCCCAGTAATACACCAAACTATCCTCATATTCATCTCCTTTTACTCAAAGTCCATATTTTTTAATCTTTCAACAATATATTCAATTGTTTCTTTTAAATTTTTTTTGTTATCAAAGTTCTCAACGATTTTTAAGAGATCTTCTCTATTTTTCTTTTTAAAGTCCCTAACATACTTAATCAATAGAGGCAAAGCCCTTGTTAACTCATCAACTATTGTTATTGTCGATCTTTTTGCAGTTCTCGATAATGGGTTTAGATCTATCGCAATAACCTTTTTGCCCATATTAACCAATGCCTCAGCCCTATCTCCATCCTCTAATGGAACCAAAACCACGTCCGCAGAGAAGATTCCCTCTTTTGAGACCTTTCCTCTCAAACTGTCTAAATTCGGGATCTGCTCAGTGGCATCATCAATTCCTAAAATTATTATCTTTCCCTCCTTTATATCGTTCCCAAATTTCTCTTCGAAAAGGTTTTTTATAGATAATTCCCTCTCCTTAGTTCTATAAAACAAGTTAACTTCTATTTTTCCATTCAACTCTTTTGCAAGTTGAACAGTATCATCAAGTGCCAGTGCAACAGTATTTCCATTAACACTTATCACTGGATTTTTGGACAATACAAGTGTCGCAGCCGCCGCTTCTATCGCTCTTAATGCAGGCGGTATTGTTCTCTCCCCAATTAAGTAATCAAACATCTCTCCTCTCCCGTGAGCGATCAATCCTGCTTTCGCTAAAATTCCTTTATCTAATGCCTCAATTATCTTTTCTCTCTTCATTAATGATTCATATCTTGGATGTGTTTTTGGAATCTTCATAATTCATCACCACATAGAGAGAGTTGTAATCTCCCAAAGTATAACTTTAATTTACCCTCCGAGTATGAGCGAAAAGGTAATTAGTTTTGATGAAACTTTCTTAAAGTTTCTTACCAAATTTTTTATATGATAATTTTATTAAAAATTTAGCATTGAAGATTTTAAGGTCAGAAGGTGATAAAATGAAATTGCATGAGTATGAGGCAAAAAACATATTTAAAGAGTGTGGCATCCCTGTCCCAGAGAGTTTTTTAGTATCTAAGGAAGATGATTTAACCAATATAGATCTTAATAAAGACGTTGTTTTAAAAGCTCAGGTTTTAGTTGGAGGAAGAGGAAAAGCAGGAGGGATTTTATTCGCATCAAACAAGGAAGAATTTATAAAAAAGGCGGAAGAGTTATTTAATAAAGAGATTAAAGGAGAGAAAGTAGAAAAAATCTTAGTTGAAGAAAAACTACCAATAGAAAAAGAATATTATGTTTCAATTATTGTTGATAGAGATGCTAAAAAACCATTAATTATTTTCTCAACTGAAGGGGGAGTGGATATTGAAGAAGTCGCTGAAAAGAATCCAGAGAAGATTATAAAATACCATGTAGATATTAAAAAGCCATTTTTGCCATATATTGCGAGATGGATAGTTAAAGAGGCAAAACTGCCAAGTAATGAGATTGGAAAAGTGGCAGATATTATTTATAAATTATACAAAATCTTTAAAGAGTTAGATGCCACAATGGTTGAAATCAATCCATTGATTATAACGAAAAATGGAGATGTTTATGCCGCTGATGCAGTTATCCATTTAGATGACGATGCAGCATTTAAACATAACTACGAGGGCTTTGAGGAATACAAAAATAAAGAAAAACTACCATTTGCCTACGTTGAGTTGGATGGAGATATTGCTGTTATAGGTAATGGGGCTGGCTTAACATTGGCAAGTATGGATGTTATAAATAACCTTGGCAGAAAGCCAGCTTGCTTCTTAGACATTGGAGGAGGAGCTGAGGCGGAAACAGTAAAATTAGCTTTGAAAAAAGTTTTAGAAAATAAAAATGTTAAGGGAATATTTATCAATATTTTGGGGGGAATAACAAGGTGTGATGAAGTTGCCAAAGGAATAGTTGATGTCTTGAAAGAACATCCAAATATAAAATTTGCAGTTAGGATGATGGGAACTAATGAAGAGATTGGAAGGAAGATATTAGAGGAGCATGGAATTCCTTATGAGACATCAATGGAAGAAGCAGGAAGAAAATTGATTGAGCAGTTATAAAATTTTTAATTTTTTATTTTCCATAATTTTTTAATTTTAATAAGGTGGATTTTATGAACATCCCAACAATGGATTTAATAATGATCGTTATAGCCATAATTATAACAATTGGTAGTTTTTTATTCATAACCTATTTAATTTTCAAATATTTAAAAATAAAGAAACAAGTTAAGATAATAGGAGAGGTTAGAATAAATCTACCTAAGATGTTAAAGATTAATATGATTAAGAATTCTTTTTTGATTATTTCATTATTAGGTTTTTACCTTGGAATACTATATATTACAGGAGAACTTGCAATATCCAATATATTATTTATTGCAATATGTTGGATTGTGGTATTCTTATACATTATTATAAAAAGAGAAACTAAAGGATTTATTTGTGAAGAGGGATTGTTAGTAAGTGGGGCTCTTTATTCGTGGAAGGAGTTTAAAGATTGTTAAAATAGAAAACAACTACATAATTCTATCAACTCCAATGCATAAGATAGTTATTAAAAAAGAAAAAGATATTGAAAGTTTATTAAAAAATTACTTAAAAAGGAATTGAAAATTTTTGGTGAGAAAATGATCTTAGTTACTGGAGGAGCTGGCTTTATTGGTAGCCATATAGTAGATAAACTTATTGAAAATACCCATGATGTGATTATCTTAGATAATTTAACAACTGGGAATAAAAATAACATAAATCCAAAGGCAGAGTTTGTAAATGCAGATATTAGAGACAAAGATTTAAATGAAAAAATCAACTTTAAAGATGTTGAAGTTATTATACACCAAGCCGCTCAAATAAATGTTAGAAGTTCCGTTGAAAATCCAATGCATGATGCTAATATCAATGTATTAGGGACAATAAATATTTTGGAGATGATGAGAAAATATGACATAAATAAAATCGTATTTGCATCATCTGGTGGAGCAGTTTATGGAGAACCAAATTATTTGCCAGTTGATGAAGATCATCCAATAACGCCATTATCTCCCTACGGATTAAGTAAGTATGTTGGAGAAGAGTATATCAAACTCTACAATCGATTATATGGGATTGAGTATGCTATTTTAAGATACTCAAACGTTTACGGAGAGAGACAAGATCCCAGGGGAGAGGCAGGGGTTATAAGTATATTTATCGATAAAATGTTAAAAAATCAAAGCCCAATTATTTTTGGAGATGGAAATCAAACAAGGGACTTTGTCTATGTCGGAGATGTAGCAAAAGCCAACTTAATGGCTTTAAATTGGAAAAATGAAGTTGTTAATATTGGAACCGGTAAAGAAACTTCCGTTAATGAATTATATAAAATAATAGCTAATGAATTAAACTATAAAAATGAACCAATATATGATAAACCCAGAGAGGGAGAAGTATATCGAATATTTTTAGATATAAAAAAAGCACAAAATCTTGGTTGGATTCCAGATGTGGATTTAAAAGAAGGTATAAAAAAAGTGATCAATTGGATGAGAACCATCAAAAAATAAAAAATATAAATAGGAGGATCAATTATTTATGCCATACATCAAATACATACAACTGACTTTAATTATACATCAATAACTAACAACAACCAATAACAAAAACCAATGAAGAGATAGGTTGGGAACATGGACAATGTTGTATTAGTTGGAAGAAAACCAGTAATGAACTATGTTGTAGCAGTTTTAACTCAGTTAACCAATAATGATGAAGTGATAATAAAAGCAAGAGGCAGAGCGATAAACAAGGCAGTTGACGTTGCAGAGATGATAAGAAACAGATTTATAAAGGATATAAAAATTAAAAAAATAGAAATAGGGACTGACAAGGTAAAGAATCCTGACGGAAGGGAAGTTAATGTTTCGACAATAGAGATCGTTCTTGCCAAATAATCAATAAACATAAAATCTACATTTCTTCTTTAAATCTTATTTAAATCTTATCTTTATCAATTCCAATCTTTTTTAAATATATTTATTATTAAATATTTTATCTAACAACATAAACAGGGAACAGTTAAAGATTCCATTTTTAGAAGGGTGTTAATATGCTAAACTCAGTTAAAATCAGTGCAATAGCCCACGCTACCGAAGATGAAGAAAAAGTATTAGAGGCAATAGAGTATTTTATTCCGGAGGACATAGATGAAGAAAAAATAGATTTAGAAGTTATAGAAACGCAAGGATATTTTGGAAATCCAATTAAATTAATAACTGCAAGTGTTGAAGGTAAAGAAGCTAAAAAAGTTTTTAGACATATTTTTGATTTAATAAAGTCCGATGAAAGAAACATTAACAAGTTAAAAAAAGATTTAAATTTAAGAATTGAAGATAACAAATTTTACATTAGGTTTGATAAACAGAAGGCATACTTGGGTAGTTGCAAAGTGATGGACGGAGATGATGTAATAAGAGTTATGTTCAACTTTAAAATATTTTCACCAAAAAATAAAGAGGAAAAAGTTAGAGAAATTATAGAAAAAGAGTTAGAAAGCGGAAAGTGATTATTATGCACGAATTATCTTACGCCACTGCAATGCTTGATGCAATTCTAAACAGCGTAAAAAAAGAGGAGGAAAAAGGCAAAAAAATAAAAAAAGTTAGTGAAATTAACTTAGAAGTTGGAGAACTAACATTTATTAATGTTGAGCAGTTAAAATTTGCATTCGAAGTTATTGCTGAGGGAACGGTTTGTGAAGGGGCTAAAATAAATGTTGAATTTATAAAACCAAAATGTAAATGCTTGGATTGCGGATACGAAGGAGAACCAGAGATTTTAGATGAATTTGAGGTCTATTGCCCAAAGTGCAAAGGTCTGAGATTAAAACTCTCTGGAGGGAAGGAGTTTAATATAAAAAATGCTACTGTTGAGTATGAAGGTGAATAAAAATGAAATTTTTTGATAGGGATAAAGAAATTAAAGAAATATTAAGCATATTAGAATTAGAACCAAAATAGAATCAATTTTATTTATGGACCTATAAACTGTGGAAAAACCACACTAATAAAACATATAGTTGAAAACGAACTAAACAAAGATGAATACATGGTTTTTTATATTAATCTCAGAGAGCATTTTATATCAAGATATGATGATTTTATAAAGGTCTTATTCGATATTAGAGAAGAAAGCAAACTAAAAACCTTCCTAAGTGCATTTTTAAAAGATATTCCAAATAATTTATATGGCATTCCAATCCCAAAGAACATTTTAAATGAATATCTTAAAGGAGAAGATACAAAAGATATATTTACATATATCTCTAATTTTCTTGAAGAAATTAATAAAAAAAGAAAAAGCCAGTTTTAATAATAGATGAACTCCAAAAAATTGGAGATTTAAAAATTAACAGCTCTATCTTATATATGAACTTTTTAATTTTTTCGTAGATTTAACCAAAGAGAAACATTTATGCCATGTATTATGTTTAAGTTCAGATAGCTTGTTTATAGAAAAGAGTTATAATGAGGCAATGCTTGAAGGAAGATGCAGATATATATTAGTTGATGATTTTGATAAAGAGACAGCTTTAAAGTTTATGGATTTTTTAGCTGAAGATATTCTAGGAAGGAAACTTTCTAATGAAGATAAAGAACTTATCTATAGCTATGTGGGAGGGAAAATAGTTGATATTATTTTAGTAATTGAAGAATTAAGAATAAAAGAATTAAAAACAATCTTAGAGGAGCTATTAACAGAAAAAACCAACAAACTTATGTATTTACTTTATGATATTAAAGAGGAAGATGAAAACTTTTATAATAAAATCATGAATGCATTAAAATTATTTAAAAATAGTTATGAGGTAGTATATTGCCAAATTTCAAAAAGAATCGTAGAATTTTTAGTTAAAAAGAATATATTATTTTTAAATCCACAAAAAGGAACTTTAAAACCACAAAGTTATCTAATATGGAACGCAATAAAAAGATTATTGAAATAAATTAGAGCATTTCATTGATCTCTTCATTCTTTTGTCTGTAATTTCTTTCTGTATTTTGGATGATACTTCTCAATTAATTCTCTATCAACTCTCTTCAACTCTTCTTCAGGCAATATAGCCAACAACTCCCACAACAAGTCGAGAGTTTCTTCAATACTTCTATCCTCATCCTTTCCTTGTCTAACAAACTTATCTTCAAACTCATCTGCAAACTTCAAGTAAGCCCTATCCCTATCTGTCAATGCCTCTTCCCCAACGACAGCAACTAAGTCCCTTAAACTTCTACCCTCTGCATAGGCAGCATAGGCCTGATTAATTACTTTCTTGTGATCTTCTCTTGTTTTTCCTGGACCTTGCCCGTTTCCAGCCAATCGCGATAATGATGGCAAAACATCGACAGGAGGATAAATACCCTTTCTATGCAACTCTCTTGATAAAACGATCTGTCCCTCTGTAATATAACCGGTTAAATCAGGAATTGGGTGAGTAATATCGTCATCTGGCATTGTTAAGATTGGAATTTGGGTTATTGTTCCTATTCTTCCTTTAACTCTTCCTGCCCTCTCATAGATTGTAGCCAAGTCAGTATACATATAACCAGGATAACCCCTTCTTCCCGGAACCTCGTTTCTTGCTGCTGAGATCTCCCTTAACGCCTCACAGTAGTTAGTCATATCTGTTAAGATAACGAGGACGTGCATATCTTTTTCATAAGCCAAGTATTCAGCAACAGTTAAAGCAAGTCGTGGAGTTAATATCCTTTCAATTGCTGGATCATCTGCCAAGTTGATAAAGACAACTGCCCTCTCTAAAGCCCCTGTCTTTCTAAACTCTTCCATGAAGAAGTTTGCCTCTTCTGATGTAATACCCATTGCTGCAAAGACAACAGCGAATTTCTCTCCTTCTCCTCTAACCTTTGCTTGTCTTGCAATCTGTGCAGCTAACTGGTTGTGTGGCAAACCAGAACCTGAGAATATTGGCAGTTTCTGTCCTCTAACTAGTGTGTTCATCCCGTCAATTGTTGAAATACCTGTTTGGATGAAATCACTTGGAACCTTTCTTGAAACAGGGTTTAATGGATAACCGTTAATATCTAACTCCTTCTCAGGAACAATTTCTGGCCCTCCATCAATTGGCCTCCCTGCTCCGTTGAATATCCTCCCAAGCATTTCCATTGAGACGCCAATTTTAGCAGTTCTTCCTGTAAATCTAACTCTTGTTTGGTTTGTGCTTAATCCTGTTGTTCCTTCAAATACCTGAACAACTGCTAAACCCTCTCTTGCTTCTAAAACCTGTCCCATTCTCTTTTCTCCATCTGGACAGATAACTTCAACGATCTCTCCATAAGCCGCTCCTTCAACTCCCTCAACGATTAATAAAGGTCCTGCGATACTCTTTACTGATGAATATTCAATTGCTGATGTAGCCATTGCCATTATGATCACCTCTTCAACTATATGTGATGTTAAAATTGAGATTTTTCAAAAATTTAATTTTTAAAGAGCAGAAGTTAAACAGAGGAGTTTAGTTTAATGATCCAAGCTCATTTTTAATTTTTTCCATTATTTCTTTTGATTTAACATTTATGAATTCATCGTGTGGAATGTATTTCATTCTTGCAATATCTTGCTTAACTGAGACCTTTAAAATCTTTGCTGGCTCAACTCCTCTTTCAACTGCTTTCAATGCCTCTTGATAGAATGTCATAATTATCTTTAACATTAAATATTGCTTCATTGGTGGACAGTATGTATCTACTTCATCAAACGCATCTTGCTGTAAGAAATCCTCCCTCAACATTCTTGCAACTTCTAAGATAACTCTCTCCCTATCTGGCAATGCATCAGGTCCAACTAATTGAACGATCTCTTGTAATTCTGCCTCTTTTTGTAATAGACCCATTGCTTCATCTCTTAACTGCCTCCAATCTGGTCCAGTGTTTGTGAGCCACCAATCTGTAACATCATCAATATATAGCGAATAACTCTGCAACCAGTTGATAGCTGGGAAGTGTCTTCTTCTTGCCAAGTTTGCATCTAACGCCCAGAAGACCTTAACAATTCTTAGTGTGTTTGATGTAACTGGTTCTGAGAAGTCCCCTCCAGGTGGAGAAACAGCTCCAACGATACAAACGAATCCTTGTCTATCATCTTTTCCTAAGGTTATAACTCTTCCTGCCCTTTCATAGAATTGGGCTAATCTTGAAGCTAAATATGCAGGATAACCTTCTTCCCCTGGCATCTCTTCTAATCTACCTGAAATTTCTCTCATTGCCTCTGCCCATCTTGATGTTGAATCCGCTGTTAACAAAACCCCATAACCCATATCTCTGAAGTATTCTGCAATTGTAATTCCTGTATAGACAGACGCTTCTCTCGCAGCGACAGGCATGTTTGATGTGTTTGCAATTAACACAGTTCTATCCATCAATTTGTTTCCAGTTCTAATATCTTCTAAGTGTGGGAACTCTTCAATAACCTCTGTCATCTCGTTTCCTCTTTCTCCGCATCCAATATAAACGACAACATCAGCGTCAGACCACTTTGCCAACTGATGCTGAGTAACTGTTTTTCCTGAACCGAAAGGTCCTGGAATTGCTGCTGTTCCTCCTTTTGCTAATGTGAAGAACGTGTCTTCAACTCTTTGCCCAGTGATTAATGGAATTTTTGGAGGTAGTTTTTCTTTGTATGGTCTTGGTTTTCTTACTGGCCATTTTTGCATCATAATAATATCTCTTCTTTCTCCATTTTCCATTTCAACAACTGCAACTGTCTCTTCAACTGTAAATTTCCCTTCTTTTATCTCAACGATTTTTCCTTTAACACCAATTGGAACCAAGATCTTGTGAACGATTGATGGGGTTTCTTCAACAGTTCCGATTATATCTCCTTCTTCAACAAAGTCCCCTTCGCTTACTGTTGGTTTAAATTCCCATTTTACATCTCTTGGTAATGCAGGAACATCTACCCCCCTTGGAATAAAGATTGAGCCAGTTTTCTCTTCAATTGCTGTTAAAGGCCTCTGAATACCGTCATACATAGCCCTTAACATTCCAGGTCCTAACTCAACTGATAACGGAGCTCCTGTTCCAACGACTGGCTCCCCCGGTTTAATCCCTGATGTTTCTTCATAAACCTGAATAACTGCTTTATCGTCATGCAACTGAATGATTTCTCCAGTTAATTTTTCTTCTCCTACTTTAACAACTTCATACATCTGAGCTCCTTTCATACCTTCTGCAACTACGACAGGCCCTGCAATCTTGATAATCTTACCAACAACTGGCATGTTCTCAACCTCTCCTTTAATTTTTAATCCAACTTTTGTTTTATTTTGTTCCTTTATTTATTATTAATTTCATTTTTATTTTTATTTCATCGTGACTCCGATTGCTTTTCTTATCAACTCTTTTACTGGATCGATTCTTTCGAGTTTACCTTTCTTGTCTGGAATTTCAACTAAAACCTTATTTATGTTTTTTAGATTATCTTTTATGCTTTCAGCAATTCTTTCAGTTATAATGATAAAGGCAATGTTTTCATTATTATCAAGCTCATTAATCGCCTTTATTGCTTCTTCCTCATTTTTAACTTCATAAACGTCAGTTAAACCAGCCAATCTGAAACCGATTGCTGTTTCTCTATCTCCTACAACACCGATTTTCATTTTATCTCACCTATGATGATATAAGAAGAGATCTTATATCTTCTGGTTTTAAGTTTTCTATTTTACCTTTAATAATTGCTTTAAGGTTTTTAACTTCAAGTTCTTTACTAACAATTAAGCCAATTATTGGTCCAACTCCAAATGGCTTTCTTGTTGATAGTTTTTTTCCTTTCTCTAATACATATTTATCTAATGCTTTTTCAAATGCATATATTGATTTTGTTCTCTCGAACTCTTCCATTGCCTCAGTTAAAATCTCTGCATAACTTGTCCCTTCTAATCCACTTAAAACTCCTTCGATCCCTCCTGCACTAATTAAGTCCTTTAATTTCCATTCAGCCAACTCATAACCCTCCAAAGTAATATACTTGCCGAGCTCTTCTGCTGATAAACCATCTGCTTTACCTTTTAATATAACTTTTAGGTTTTCAACATCAATTATTGTCCCTACGAATTCTCTAAATAGGTCTTCTTCTTTACCTTCGGTCATTATTGTTTTTCTTAAACTTTCTAAGTAGTATTTATCCAAGGCCAGTTCAAAAACTAAAATGTCAGAGGTTTGATCGTAGTTTGAGAGTTCATCTTGCAATATTTTAAAGTATTCTGTTCCATCCAAACCTCTAATGACTTCTTCCACGGTTTTAACTTCTGAAAGTTCTTTTAATTTTTCTGGTGGGATATTTCCTAATGGAATAAGGAGTTTGTATGTTTCCTCAGCATCTAATCCTACAAACTTCGCTCTTATTAATGTTTTAATATTTTTTATATCAAATTTTTTTGTAAAGACCTTTAATACCTTTTTTGCTCCATCGGGAGATATTCTATATATTAACGCATATAGATCTGCTAAATACATATCTAACGCTTTTTCGACGGCAATTGGATCTCTTAATTCATTCATTACCTCTGCAACATACTGCCCATAGTCCGTATCTTCCAACAATCCAACCAATTCTTCCAAACTTCCTGACTCTATTAATTCATTTAATTTTGCATCATCCAAGAGTTTTGCTTCTTTACTTCTTATTCTTGCGTTAACATAGGCATATGGTGCTAAATCCATGACCATTTTTGTAATCCAGACGATCACAATGAGAACAATGATTATAGTTGCTATAACAATGAGTAGTGTAAAGGGATTGTCAAAATATGTCATCATGGCAGAGTATAGTTTGTCTATGTTTAACAGTGTTTCTACATCTATCGCCATTAGGCATCACCTAAATGATCTTCCTTATTCTTCTCTTTTATTCTTTGGGCTCTTTTCCTGTAAAAAATGGGTTTTCTGTCATCAAATAATTAGAAGAGTTTCTCAGTGATTTTTGCTCTTATCACATTTAAGTTTCTGTTGAATATTGCTTCTAAACTGTTATCTAATGATTTTAATCCATCTGCGGTTTCTATAATACACCCACCTATTATTTCTACTGGTTCTCCTTTTTTAAGCACGGTTACCTTTTTAGTTTGTGCTTCAACTTCTTTTTCTAAGTTCCAGAGTATTGAATCATCAATAAGCTCTAAGTCCCTTTTATTTAATCTAACTATTAACTCTCCTCCTCCTAAGGAAATTGCCCCTTCTTTTATTAGTTTAATAAGTTTATCTTTATAGTCGGGCTGTTCAGGTAGTTTTACGAGTTCTTCTTTTAATTTATTTATTGCCATTTCGATGATTTCTTCTTTGGCTTTTAAGAGTTTCTTTTTTGCTTCCAATTTTGCTTCTGATATGATTCTACTCTTTGTAAGTTCTGCTTCTTTTTCTCCTTTTTTCAGTATCTCTGCCTTTCTTTTCTCCGCTTCTTCTTTCGCTTTCTCTAATATTTTAGCTTTTTCTTCCTCTGCTTCTGATATTATTTTACTTGCTTCTGTTTTAGCATCTTCCAATATCTTTGATTTTATCTTATCAACACCCATCAGTTTCACCTATCGAATATCCAATTATTAATAAAAAGTTAAAAGGAAAAGGCAAAAAATCCCTCTTAAAGTTTGGTATTTCTTATTTTTTAATCCTTTTACGTATTTTATTTTTATTTTATCATAAGCATGATTAATATAGCGATTAACAAACCAAAGATAGCGAATGTTTCTGGCATAACAGCCAAGACAAGACCTTTACCCATAGCATCTGGATCTCTTGCTGTGGCTCCAATAGCTCCTGCTGCTGTAATACCTTGCCCAATACCAGAAAGTCCTGCAAAACCAACTGCAAACCCTGCCCCTAAAGCAGCAACGGTCTCAGCTCCTGCGTTTCCTTTAAAGACACCAACTAACAGCAAGATAGCAATTAACAAACCGTAGATTGCCTGTGTCTCTGGAAGGACAGAGAAGACCATTGCCTTACCGAATATACTGTTATCCTCAGCAACAGCCCCTAAACCAGCTGAAGCAGCTATCCCTTGACCAATTGCAGATAAACCAGCTAAACCTGCCGCTAAACCTGCTGCGAACATTGCCCAAGGTGAAACTGTTTTAAAGACGAAGAGGATCAAGATGGCGACTAAAAACCCATATAAACCTTGGGTTTGAGGCAATGCTTGGAAGACAATTGCAGTCCCGAATTTGTTTGGATCTTCTGCAACAACTCCTGCTCCACTTGCTCCTGTAATTCCTGCTCCAATTCCAGAACCTAAACCTGCAATACCTACTGCTAAACCTGCTCCAATTGCTCCGATTATCAAAGGATCTACCATAACTAACCACCTCGATTTTTCTAAGTTTATTAGTTTTACTTTGCATATTTCTTTTTATACTTTATTGTTTTTAGTTGAGTGAGTTAAAAAGATTATTTAAAGGGCTATTATGTTGAATTAAGCGGTTGTGGTGTATTCTCTATTTGCTTTAAATGGATTAAATCTTCTACCTCCTCCTTCATAAAATTGGCTGAAGAATTCAACGTAGTGCAATCTTAGGGAGTGTATAAATGCCCCCAAACCATTCATTACAAAGTTGAACATATGTCCTACAATTAATATCAGGATAGCGATTATGATTCCAACTATTGGAACGGATTCATTGACAAGTTTTGCCATTATGTTTACAGCCATTGCCAAACCACCAGTTGCTAAACAGAGAGCCAATAATCTTGCATAGGATAAAACGTTTCCTAAGAATCCGGTTATATCCATTGCTCCAAGTATTGACTCCATTATTCCTCCGCTTTTATAACCCTTATACATTGAAGCTAAGATCGCTAATAATACAAAGATTCCAATTATTCCTCCTGCTACCAATGAACTTGCTCCTGCAAACATCAACCCAATTCCCACAAATATTGAGAGAATTAAAAGTATCCATATTCCTTGATTGATAAATGCATCTCCAACATTTCCTCTACTGATATTCTCCTTAAATCCAACACATAATCCAACCAATAAGTGAACCAATCCTATGAATATGGAAAATACAAGTATTGCCATTGGCCCGTTAGTTACGCTTATACCTCCGAGAGAGAATAGGGCATGTTTGCTATTTATGTAAAAGCTTTCTCCAAGTGGGTTAACAAGTGCAAAAGGTGTTTGTGTTATGTCAAATCCGAAGAATTCATAGGTAAAGTCCCCTAAATAACCTCCTGTTATAATACCCATTATTATCGTTGCAATTCCTGCTAATGTTAAAATATAACCGAGTTTACTTGCTCCTTCATTGACTTTTCCAATTTTTTTCCAAACGAATAATCCTATTAAGGTTAGGAATAACCCATAAACTGCATCGGTTAGCATAATTCCATAGAACAAGAGGAAACCTGGAACTAATAACAATGTTGGATCAACTTCGTTGTATTTTGGAAGGGCATACATTTCTGTGAGCATCTCAAATGGTTTAATTGGTTTTGGATTATCTAATAAGACAGGTATCTTTTCCTCTGGCTCGTCTGGTTCACTTACCTCAACAAATGCAAAGCCCTCAGCAGAACTTTCGATAATATTTTTTGCTTTTTCAGCATCTCTTGCTGGGACGTATGCTTCTAAGTAGTATGTCCTTTTTGTTTTACCAAATTGTGAATAAGCATCTCCTCTCGCTTTTTCTATTGATAACAATTCATAGACAGCTAATAGTTCTTTTTCCCATTTTTCAGCTAATGATTTTAATTTTTCTATTAAACTATTTCTCTCTGCGTCGATAGATTTTAATTCACTTTCAATTTTTGATAGTGCCTCTGTTGGAGTTCCTTCCACTCCACTTATATCGTATTTTTCAAATTCAAATTTTCTGAGTTCAGATAAAACATCTTCGAGTTTTTCTTTTAGAGTAATAACTACCAATGGAACTCTAATTTTTTTATCTTTTTCAAATTCTGAGCCAAAAAATACATCTACATATCCATCTGCAACCTTCTCAAGTTCCTCTTTTAAATGTGCAGTTTTTTCTTTTGGAACGCTTCCTGTCCCTATAAATACATAAGGTCCAATTCCCAAGTATTTGAGATCAAATTCTAAGCCGTTTAGATAGGATATTTGTTCTTTTAGTTGTAGTAGTTTTGATTTTTTGTTATCGAGTTCTGCAAGTTTTTCAGCTGGCTCATCAACCTCTGAACTTACTTTACTGAGAATATCTTCAACATAATTTATAACTTCCTCATAACTTCTAAATGAAACCTTCTTTTTTTCAATTGGTTTGGGGTTTAAAAGATCTTTTATGCTCGTTTCTTTTTTATTAACGCTTGAAAACATATCCAGAATTCTTCCTGCTTTAATCATTAGTGAGGTAACATTTCTAACATAATCAGCCGATGGTGAAGGAGATAACAGTGTCTTCCACTCTACATTTTCTAATTTTTCAGAGAGATCGCAGATCTCTACGATCCCCTCTTCATGCAAACTTCTTACAACACTGTCAATTTTTTCATCCAATATCACCGCTTTTAACTTCTTCATCCTTACGGGTCTCACTAAAATCACCTTTTTAATTAAATTTCAAGGATCTCTGATAATTTCAATGATAGTATTTTAACCTTTGCAATGGACATTATTTCCTTTATCTCCTTCTCAGTTTCAGCAATTATTCTCTCTGCTTCTTTTTTTGCTTCCTCTTCTGCCTTTTTAATCATCTCCTCTACAAGTTTTTTTGCCTCTTCTTCAACTTCTGAGATCAATTTTTTTGCTTCTTCTATTGCCTCTGATTTTATTTGCTCTGCTCTAATCTTTGCCTCTTCAATTTCTTTAACTGCTTCCTCTTCAGCTAACTTCACTTCCTTTATTGCTTCCATAACACTAACGCTCATGATTCCACCTAACGGTTATATTGTATTATTTTAAAATAGGTTGAGTATATAAAATTTTTTATTTTAATTTTTATTTCGTCAATTAATTATTAGTTTTTATCAAGTTCTTGCTCACTTTCTTATCTGACTTTTTTGCATTTATTACTTCTAACTTTTTAATTGTAATTGTGTAATGGTGTGTATCTTGGCAGGGATTGCTCCGATCGCTGTGCATGTCTCTAATGAAACATTTTTTTCTGTTATATCAAGATGATAAACTGAGGTTTTCATAATATCTTTAGGAAGACCATGTCGTCCAAGACCGACATAAATCCCAACAGGTTTTTTATTAAGCAAGTTTGCAACATCTTGAGGAGAAATCTTCTTTTTTGCTTCTGGTTTAGATGTGGAGGCGATTGGAATCCCAAATTGAGGAAGAAACTTATCTACTATAAAAAATCTATTTTCATTTATAAGTTGTTCCAAGTATTTTCCTGAGCTTCCAATAGTTGTTTTTATATTTAAAATATCTTCCATACTACATGGAAAGTCCATTATAGCCATGTTGCAGTCGTATGCATAACATATTGGTGCTGCTCTTGCTATTGCCCTTTTGTGTGCTTCATGCCATCTAAGTTTATCATATGAGTTATATAATATAAGCGTCATCCGTTTAAGTTTTTTCATGATCTACCTCGAGACGGAAACAACTTTCCCATATATATAGGATTTATAATTTATGAGGGAACTTATTAATATATATTTAACCTTTGCACTAAACCGAAAAGTATATATAGTAGTTTTCCCATTCTATAATTCGCTTGCGGTGCAGGGGTCGCCAAGCCTGGCCAAAGGCGCCGGACTTAAGATCCGGTCCCGAAGGGGTTCGGGGGTTCAAATCCCCTCCCCTGCA
>JAADDS010000067.1 GCA_013153845.1 Methanococci archaeon
TTCCAGCACCATAGGAGGATACCTCCTATTGGGATACCACGGATGCATCTGCCTCGCTACGCTCGGCAATGCCTCTTAAGAATTTTGAATTTATGGCAATAATGCTTCCTTTACCATAATACAGTTGAAGAAACAACTTCCAGCACCATAGAGGGAAACCCTCTATTGGGATACACCGAGCGGAGTTGCCAGAGGCAACCCCACTTTATAATGCTTCTTTCACTCTTATACAGTTGAAGAAACAAGTTCCGCATTTGATACACTTGCTTATATTAACTTTTGGTTTTTCATCTATTGTTAGAGCGTTTGCTGGACATTTAGCTACACAAGTCCCACAACCAGTGCAGAACTCATCATTTATTGGTTTATCATCACATCCTAAACAGAGTTCTTTATTTGAAGTTAGTAAAACATCATTAACTTTCATATAGGCATCGATAATTGGCTTTCCAGCAATAACTTCATAAGGTTTTAATATCAAGTATGAATCAACAACGTTTTTGTCTTTTTCAATAACTGCCTTAACTACTCTCTCAACTTCCTTCTCATCAGGAGGACAGCCAATTATCGCATAATCTACCTTAACAACATCTCCAATCCTAACGAATCTCTGTGGAAAGCCGTTTTCTAAACCAATAAGCATTCTTTGGAAACCACCACTTACAGCACAACTGCCAACTGCTACCAATATCTTTGAATTTTCTCTAATTTTCATTATTTTTTCTACTTCTTTTTCATCATCCAAATTTACAGCCCCTCCAACCAGTGCAATGCCCTTTTCTTTTAATTTGTCATAATACTTCTTTTCAATGTTTTTGATAATCTTGCCACAAGAACCGCATCCGGTCATAGAAATCACCTTCAACCTTTTTAGTAAAAGCTTGATCAAAACGTGTCCATTAAGTTAAAGGGCTTTCAGCTCTATACATTTTCGTAGTTATCCAATTAACTTATAGATAGTAGCATCTTTCACAAAGCTGAATAATTCTTTTTGCTTCATCGTTATCTACGCTATCCAATACAGCTTTATTGAAGTTTTCACTTGTTAATATTGTATAGTCCAAAATCTCCCTTCCAAGTAATTCAACTTTGTGATAGACAATTCCTTCTCCTCCTTCAATAACTGCCTCTCCAACTGCCTTTCCATCCTTTATAATTGGCTCCATATATGGCTGTGTTAATTTTAACTTGTTTAAAAGTTCTATAATTTTATTTAAGCAAATTTCAATCTCAATCATTCTTGCAGATAACACATCCCACAAGTTTTTTGAATTTATTAGCCCTTCCTTATACATTCTTGCCAGAGATCCACTATAAACTACCTTTCCATCATAAAGAGATGTTTTTGGCAAGCCGTTTATCTCTACCTTATTAACATCAAAGTTATATGCCTCAATTAACTCAACATCTGGTAATGGAATCTTTGCCTTTCTCTCATCAACCAATTTAACAAAGTCCTTATCAACTAAGTTTAATCCCTCTTTTGCTAAATTAATTAATTTTTCTTTTCTTTTATCGCTTATATTTTCTAAAACCCCTCCAACAGTCAAATATTTTGCCTTCTTTCCCAAAACTGATTTTATTTTGCTTCCAATATCTGCCAACTCATCCGTATTTTTAAATTCTTTCAACTTAATTGCATCTACCTCAACGATCTCTCCCAGTCGTGCAATCTCTCTCAAATACTGCCCCTCATTTGGAACTGTTATGTTGTGAGCTTTCTCAACAGCCATAACTCCTGCCAATGCATGGGAGATTTCATTTAAACAGCATAACCTTGACATTGCTGGGGGGATAAAATCAATATCCCTTCCCATCATTGAGGTCTCAAATCCCCTAATTTTCATAATTCCACCTTTTAAAATGTTTTAATTTAAAGTTAATTTAAAGAATGTTTAAAGATTAAAGATTTAAAAAAGATTCAATTAGATTCCAAGTTTTTTCCTCTTCTCCATAATTGTTTTTTCCAATAAATCAGCTGCTTTGTATGGATTTGGTTCTGGAATTAATTTACCTCCCGTTAAGCCCTCAACTGCCTCAGTTAAGACCTTTGTTACTAACTCACTACCAGTAACGAATGGAACTGGTGAGACATGAACTGTAAAGCCCATATCAACTGCATAGGTTGCATCTGCTAATGCCTGCTCCTCCAACCACTGTGGTGCTGAGGCAGCGACAGGCAGATCAGGAATATCAACTCCCAACTCTTCAGCAATTGCAACTGCAACCTGCTCAATTCTTGCAATACTTAAACATGCTCCGAAGTTTAAGACAGGTGGAATTCCTAAACTCTTACAAACCTCTTTTAAGTTCTCTCCAGCTAACTCAGCACTTGCAGGATCAAAGAGACCAGCGTGTTTCAATGGGCTATTTACACAACCCCCTGCTAAGACCAAGATGTCTCTTTTTATGAGTTCTTTTGTTAATGTAACAATTATGTTGTCATGTCCTCCACTTGCCAAGTTTGAACATCCAACGACTCCAACAACTCCTTTAATCTTACCGCTTGCAATCAATTCAATTAACGGCTTGACACTTCCTCCTAAGAACTCAACTAATGATTCCTCTCCAACTCCAACAACTGATTTAACTTTCTCATCGTAGTAATCTTTCTGCATTCCTTTTCTCTCTTTAAATGCCTCAATTGCTTTCTTAATTATCTCTCTTGCCTTTTCTTTAGCATCCTCTGGTTTCCACTCTATAAACTCCGCTCCTTCAACATATGCCACATCATCAATACAGATTAATTTTGTCTTTGTCTTTTCAGCAACAAACTTCAATCCGTGGAATGTGCAGTTAAATTCTGAGACAACGGCATCAATTAATCCAGTTGCAACCAATGGCTCTGTTGTGAAGTTATTTGCTATATAACCAACGAAACTCTCTGGTAAGTGGGCTATTCTTGTCTCCATATCTTGCCCGTTGCATGTAGCCCCAATGATTTTAATCTCATCAGCTCCTGCCTCTTTTGCCATTTTTATTAAGTCCTCTTCCATTGCTACCTCACATAATGGCTGAATTAATGCATGTTGATGCCCTGTTATCATAATATTTACGTTGTTTGGCTTAACTGAACTAAATCCATTTTCAACCACTGTAATCTTTGGTGAGCCAAATAAAATATCATTTAGCCAACAAGTCATTAAAAGCCCTGTAAAGCCAGCATGTAATCCTAATCTAAGACAGTGAACCAATAAATCCATTGGATTGCTGTTTAAGTTTGTTGAGGTCTTTGTTAATGCATCAACAATCTCTCCCTTAGCCCCTCCTGGAAGAATATCTAACTTTTCAAATACCTCCAATCTCTTTTCTGGGCAGAGTTTTGGAACTAACTCACTCTTTTCCCATCTTGGTTTATACATATCATCTAATACAAACTCTGCTACTTCAACAGCCAACTGCTTAGCGTCTTTATTTGCATCAAATCCAAGTTTTTTCGCTAAAAACTTTAATTTTTTCTCATTTCTTATCTCATAGCTTCCTTCTCCTTTTCCAGCGGATAATAAAGCCCTTGCAGCGTTTTCAGCACAATGAACATAACATGATGTTCCAGCAGCAACTGCTCTGCAGAGGTTTCTTGCTACGATAACATCAGCAGTAGCTCCACAAACACCGTAAGGAGTTTTTTCTGTTATTCTACAAGGTCCGTTAGCACATAATATACAATAAACTCCTTTTAACCCATAAGGACACTTTGGGAATTGATTTGGGAATCTTGTGTGTGGTGTCTCTATACCTTTCAACTTTGCCTTTTCAACCATCTCTCTAACTTCTGGGATATTGGCAATGCAGTTTTTCATACCTATCACCATGATGTTTTATTATGTTATTTTATTATTTTTTTGAACATATTGCTTTCGATAATCATTAATATAGGAACGAATAAATAACTTTAACGGTTTGGAAATCGTCTTAATAAAATTTAGAAGAAACGATATTCACATCATATTTATAAATCCAGTTTAATAAATACAAAAGATAGAAAAAACCCATATATGGTGAGGCATAAAATTAAATAAATAAAAAATAATTTAAAATAATAAAAGAAAAAATAAACGCAATTTGGTGAAATTATGAAAATTAAAGAGGTTATGAATAAGAACTTTATAAACGTCTCTCCGAACGATATTGGTGGAGAGGTTGTTCAACTTTTATATGAGAAACATAAAAACTACGCCCCAGTTATTGAGGATGGGAAATTGATTGGCTGGATAACTGCTCTTGATCTGCTTATGGGTTGTAAGCACTCGAAAATAGAGGATTTGATGTTATTAATTGATGAGGTAAAAGTTTTGAAAGAGGAGGATGAGATAACTGATGATCTTATAGAGGAGATGATAAAAAATGAAGATGTTGCTTATCCAGTAGTTAATGATGAAGAGGAGATTGTTGGAACGTTAAGCGTGTTTGATTTACTAAAAACTTATAAAAACTGAAAAAATTTTTTTAATGTTTTTTTGTTTAGATTCAATTTAATATTTTGAAATTTTGGCAGAGGACAATTTTTTAAATCCCTGTTTTTTTACCAAGTAGAGATCTTCTATCCTAACTCCAAAATGATTTTTTAAATATAATCCCGGCTCTATTGTTATTACCATCCCTTCTTTTAAAATTACATCTTCCTTATCGCTAACCCTACAAGATATTCTCGGCTCCTCGTGGACTTCTAAACCAACCCCATGTCCTAACGAATGTATAAACAGATCTTTATATTCTCCAAAAAACTCCCTAACCATACAATCAAGAGATCTCGCTGAAATTCCATCTTTTAAATGTTCTTCTGCATATCTTTTCGCTTCGTAAACTAATTCATATGTTTTTTCAATATTTAAGTTAGAATCTCTATTTTTATATTCAGTATTTTTATTTTCAAGTAAAAATGTTCTTGTTATATCAGAACAGTAGCCATTATAAACTGCCCCTATATCCACCAACAAAATATCGTTTATACGATCGTTTGTTGGTAATGCATGAGGAAACGATGTTTTTCTTCCAGATATTACTATTGAATCAAATGCTGGCTTTATTGATCCATGTTTTTTCATAATATACTCGATCTCTGCCACAACATCTATTTCTGTCATTTTTCTTACTTCGTCTAAATTTTTATAAATCCACTCTATCGCTTTATCGCTGATCTTGGCAGCTTTTTCAATATTTT
This sequence comes from Methanococci archaeon, assembly GCA_013153845.1. GTDB lineage: Archaea > AGJL01 > Methanococci > Methanococcales > Methanocaldococcaceae > Methanocaldococcus. Next base: position 5,162 of record JAADDS010000067.1, read on the forward strand.
TTACTTCTTCACTGTCTTTTATCATTCTCATCTCTTTTATTTTCTTAGATATTATTTTATAATCTTTTTCAAGATATTTTAGGTATGCAATAGGAAGATACTCTTCAACACCATCACAACCGTTAAACAGATCTTTCCAACCTTTAAATTCTCTAACCTCCAAAAAGTTGAAGAGATCTTCTGCATAATCCTTATCAAGATTTCCAACATAAAGATATGCCTGATCTTCAAAAACCAGGGCTGAAAAGCTTGTAAAATACTTACCTAAAAAATAGTTAATGTTTTCCTTCTTTAAAACTACTACCTTTTTTATACCCTCATTTTCCATATACTTTAAAAATCTGCTGATTCTATTATTCATTATCTCACCACATTTAAGGTAGATAATCATGATCGTATATAAGGAGATTGCCAAATTAAACAGAATATTTCCTCTCTTAAACGAAGAAAAAATACTATTAGGAACTGATGGAAGCATAACAAACATTTTAGAGATATTATTTGAAGATGCTTGTTCAGTTGAGACGATAAAGCAAGTAATTCTTAACAATACAAATTATAGAGAAGTGGTTCTTAAAGTTAATGAGATCCCTCTTGTTTATGCAATTTCAAAAACACCATTTAAAAATATCGAGGAGGAAAATCTTAGAGAGGAGATAAAAAAAGACCTTCTCTCTGCCGATATTCCCATTGGAAAGATTATAAGGAAACATAACTTAGAAACAAGAAGAGAGATAATTAAAATTGGGATCGCTGAAATAAATAGCGACCTAAAAAAAATCCTAAAAACCAGCCATAACAGATTACCAAAAAGAACATATAATATAATTTACAAAAATAAAATATTGATGGAAATAACAGAAGTATTTGCAATTCGAGGAAAGTTGTAAAAATTAAATAATTAAACTAAAATTAAAAAATTTTAACTAAATTGTTTAATAATCAATGCAAATTAACTCTTTTAACTTTAATATTTTTAAGAGGGAGAACTATGAGAGAAGCAATGTTTTATGAAGTTATCGATGAAAATAAGGTTAGGTGTAATATCTGCCCAAGGCATTGTATTATAAAAAATGGAGAAAGGGGGTTCTGCTGGAATAAAGAGAATATAAATGGGGTGTTATATGCTGTTGGATATGGAAAGGTCTGTTCATTGGCAATAGACCCCATAGAAAAAAAGCCCCTATTTCATTTCTATCCAACGAGCCGTGTTTTATCATTAGCAATTGGTGGCTGTAATTTTAGATGCCTGCACTGTCAAAATTGGAGCATATCACAATTCCCACCAGATAAGATCCCACATAGAGAAACCACTCCCGAAGAGATCGTAGATCTTACCCTAAAATATGAATGCCCTGGTTTAGCATACACTTACACAGAACCAACGGTTTATTATGAATTTATGTATGATACTGCAAGTATAGCAAGAGAAGAAAGATTATTTAACGTTATGATCACTAACGGATATATTGAAAAAGAGCCATTAAAAGCTCTTCCTATGGATGGAATGAATATTGATATTAAAGGAAATACCGAATTCTATAAAAAGATATGCAAAGCCACATTAGATCCTGTCTTAGAAACGTGTAAATTAGCAAAAAAATTAGGAATTTGGGTGGAAATAACCAATTTAATAGTTCCGGGTTATAACGATAACTTAGATGATTTATTATTTATTATACATTTTGTAAGAGACGAATTAGGAAAAGAAACTCCTCTTCACTTTTCAAGATTTCATCCTGACTATAAATTAACCAACGTTCCTCCAACTCCTATAAAAACCTTGGAAATGGCAAGGAATTTGGCTATTGAAGAGGGGTTAAAATATGTGTATATAGGTAATGTTCCCGGGCATGATGGGGAAAATACCTACTGCCCAAACTGTGGGGCTTTGTTGATAAAGAGAGATATATTTGACACTCAAATTATAGAGTTAGATATTGCTACTGGAAGATGCAAGGTGTGTGGTGAAAAGATCGATGGGATCTTCTAAATCCTATTAAGAAATCAAATATGGTCTAAGTGATTAAACTTTTTTTAGATTAATTTTTTATAAGAAATATTTTTATTAAAACTATTGATTAAACTTGATTTAAAAAATTTAATAAATCTAATATGGTTTGATCGTTATAAATAGAACATATGAGAATATATGGTAGGACATATATTTTTATATGTGAAATCTTGCATATTGATATATAAATGATATTTCAACATATAAAAATAAAAATATATTAAGCAGTGGTGGTGGTTGTGAAAACCCTCGATGTTAAAGGAGATGTTTGTCCTGTCCCAGTATTAAAAACAAAAAAGGCATTGGAAGAGTTAGAAGAAGGAGAGGAGTTAGAAGTTATAGGAGATTATAAACCTGCTTTGGAGAATATAAAAAGATTCGTTGAGAATAACGGATACACTGTTGTATTAGCAGAAGAAACCGAAGATGGATTCAGAATTGTAATTAAAAAATAAATGGAAATAAAAAAATATTTAAAAATTTAAGTAAAAAGCAGAAACCAGTAAACTAATTAACAAAACAAATAGGGTGAGGTAATGAAGTTTACTGTAATTATCACAGAGGCACCTTATGGAAAAGAGAGGGCTTATTCAGCATTAAGATTTGCGTTAACTGCATTATTGGAAGGTGTTGATGTAAACATTTTTTTACTTGAAAATGGTGTTTATGTTGCGAAAACTGAACAAAATCCTTCCGATGTTCCTAACTATTTAGAGTTGTTGAAAAATGCAATTGACTTGGGAGCCGTTGTTAAAGTTTGTGGACCATGTTGTAAGGCAAGAGGACTAAAAGAAGAGGATTTAATTGAAGGGGCTAAATTAGCTACAATGCATGATTTAATTGCCTTTGTAAAGGAAAGTGATAATGTCATTACTTTTTAACTCACATATCTCCTTTTTTATTTTTATTTATTTTATTTTTGCATATTTTTTTGTTTTATACTTCTCCACAAATCTTCTATAACAGAGATCCAGCACTTCCTTTATAATCTCATCTTTACTCTTAGATCTATCATAAGGAGCATTTAAACCCCCTGCTTCACTATGTCCCCCTCCGCTTCCTTTAAGCTCTTTTCCCAATTCTTCCATAAGATCTCCCATGTGGACATACTTTGAAACATGCTTTCTACATCTTGCACTTACTCTTATCTCCTTCTCTTTCTTCCTAACTGCCACAACAAAAGAAACATCCGCCCCAATACTTACAATCGTTTTTGCACAGGAGGCCTCGTGAGAGCTTACATGTGATAATGCCACTTTTATTCCATCAACTTCTCTGATCTCCATTCTACTACATGCTTTTAAGTGGGCTGTTCTTTTGCTGGAATCGCTCTCTTGAGAGAGGAGGTATAGTATTTTTTGAAAGCTAATTCCTTTTATTAAATAACTTATTATATCAAAGGTTTTTTGATTGGCAAGTTTCAAGTGTTTTGTATCATATACAATTCCACATAGAAGGGCAATTCTTACGTGTTTTGGAGGAAATATATTAAGTTCTTTAAATATTTCAGCAATGATTTCGGATGTTGAAGGATAATCCTCCTTAATTATATGAAATTTAGAGACCTCTACCAGATCTGTTTTTTTATGGTGATCTATCATTACAACATCTCTTTTCTTTAACTCTTCAAAGTTAACTTTAAGCTGATTAATTGAAGAAGTATCAACAATAAAAACAGTTTTCGGTAGTTTTGGATATATCTCTATATCAATATGTTCTCCAATCTCGTTTAATATGTTTCTTGAAATTTTGCTAACTGAATCTGCAGAAATTTTAAATGTTCCCTGGGGGTTTAAATGTGAGGCAAGATATTTCAAAGCCACACAGCTTCCAACTGCATCGGGATCTGCATTGTGGTGGCATAAAAAGAGGATTTCATCTCTCTTTAAGTATTCGATCAGTTTTTCAGATAGAGACATGACCTTTCACCGTTATATATTAAAATATCAAATTTATAGACATTTTTTCTTTAAATAATCCTTCTAAAATTTTACTTTTTAATGGGGTTAGATTAGAAGAGAGGTTAGAATAGAAAGGATGATAAAAAATATAAATTTCACTGATAAAATAGTTAAGTTAAAAAATCTAAAAATAATTTGCTGAAAGTTGCTTAAACAGAGGATTGGTTTAATTTACTGTGCAGTTGGAATCATTTTTTGAATTTTTTCTTGCAACTCTTTTAATCTTGCTTGTAATTTTTCTTCTTGTTTTTCTAATGTTTTTATTCTTAACTCTAATGTTTCTACCTTTTCTTCAAGTTCTTTTTTAACTTCTTCTTTTTTTCTTTTAATGAAGAGACCGCCTACCAATTTGTAAACATCATCACTTGTTGATTTTTCTAACTCTTCTAATGCCTTTTTACACTCTTTTAGTTCTGTTTCAACACTCTGCTTCTGCATTAGAATCATTTGCAACTGCTGCTGTAATTGTTGCAACTGCATCAATTGTGCCTGAATTTGAGGAGGTAATTCCATCAATCTCACCCTAATGATTATCTTATTATTACCTATTAAATAGAAAGCAAATAATAATATAAAAAACTTTCTTTTCCCTTTACCAAATTTTCTTATGATATTTTAGTTGTAGTTAAGCAGTAGGTTCTTTTTCTTCAAAATTAATGCTTTCCAAGTATTTTAAAAACTCCTCTAAGTTTGCAGTTCCTAATTTACTCATTGATTCGTTGATAATTATAGCCCTAAGTTCATTTTCTATTTTTTTCAATTTTTCGCTTAGTTCTTCAATTTCTTTATTAATGCTCCACCTTACTGACTCTAAATCTTCAATATTTATTTTTTCAACAGTATCAAGCATTTTAACGAGACCCATAAAAAAGGGAATGTTTGTGAATTTGCTTAATCTTGGAAGCGTAGATTTTATTATGTCGGCATCTCTTTTCAAATGTTTTAAATTTGCATCCAAATTTTCAAAGTCCTCAAGTATACTATCTAAATAGCTTATCTCATCTTTTATTTTTATATACTCCCTCAATAAGTCCCTTACTCTCTCTTTATCTTTAAAATTTACATCTTTGAGTAATACTAACTCAGCTACTCTTTCTATATCCAAATCCCTCACCCTATAACATTTCTTATATTTACTAATGCCCCATGTCTTGCTTTTTTCATTTCAAGGCCACTCATTAATGCTCTCCCTACTCCCAAAAATTCATCATCTTTTATTAAAACAAGTTCATCGTTATAGGAGATATTTTCATTGCAATCTACAAAGCCAGGAGGAAACAGTGAACCTTTTTTAATTTGATAACTAACTTCAACATAGTTTATTTTCCTTCCCCCACAGTTCCATAACAATTCTCCCCCTTTTAAGGTTAATACAAGCAACCCATTCTTTAAATTTATTGAAGCGATCTGTTGTCGTTTGTTTTTAATTTCTGTAAATATTTGTCCTTTGTGATTTATAAATATTTCGTCTGGTAGAAAGTTCACTCCAAATTGAAATTTCGCAAGTTGTTGGATATTATGTATTCTTTGGCCTTTTCTACTTAGTTTTAAATCTTTTGTCATCTCTTTATAATTTTTAAGAGTTTCAGTTAAACACTTTAACGCATCCTCAGATAGTGGATTTCCTTTCGAAGTTATGACAACATCATCTAAGTTCAAAATATCGAGATAGTGTTCCGGAAGATGTGCTATAATAACATAATTGTTAAATTTTTCCTCAACCTTCTTTAAAAAGTTTTTTAAGCAGTTATTTATTAGCTCTTTTTCCTCAAAACTCCACTCCCCCACAACTGGAATATCATAATTTACTAAATTTTCAAGAGCCCTCGGCACTAATCCATAAGGAGATGTTAACACAACCTCTTCCACGATCACTTTTGACGATCTTATTGCTTTTATAAATTTCTGATGCGATTGAGAAAGTGAGTAGGGTTTTTTTGAAGAGCAGGGAAGTAAAACTATAACATTTGAGTAGGGCTCATACCTATCCAACCTAATTAAATATTTTTTTACTTCTGGAGTGTTGATGTTTGAAGTTATTATGATCTTTCTACCTTTTGATAGGGGGATGTTTCTAATATCTGGCTCATATCTAATATAGTTTGCCCATAGGTAGGGATGAGATATTGCTGTTTCCTCAACCACGTTTCTCAAAAACCCGTTTTTTATGGCTACTCTAACTTCTTCTATTATCTCGTTGTAGATCTGCATATTATTGTTGTAAATGGTATATACATCTTCTTTTATATCCTTTCTATTTGTATCTTCATTTATATCCGTCTTTATCATCCTATTTTTAGTTAATTTATAACCCATTGAAAAAGCCAATCTTCCCATGACATTATCGAAGTAATCTACTCCCATATAAGCCAACAGAGGAATTTCCCATGGAAAAACTGCTGGAAAATAAATTGATGAGTTCGGAGAGATTTTTTCTCTTATTTTTGGAATTATTTGTAATTCTTTTCGTTCTATTAATCGTCTACCATCCGCTATAACATATAAATCTGCCTCTTCCAGTTTAATCAGATCAACATGTTTTCCAAAGTTTAGTATTTGATAAGTTATCTCCTCTCCTTTATACGTTGTTGTTCCAGTAAAAGATTTCTTAAATATTGGTGTTAATTCTCTAAATGTATCAAACGGCATTTTTACTCCATCAGTATTTAGTTCAATATTTATCAGTTTTGGAGTTAGTTCTTTATCTTTTTCTTTGCATAATCTTCCAATATCATAGGCAATTGGTTCAAGCATTTTATCACTTCATTGTATCTATATTTATTGTTGTTATCATGTTTATTATTGGTTTATTAGTTGAATTAGTTATATGCGTTATGTTTATAGCGAAGATTTATAAACCTATAATAAATTTATAATAAAACTTCCAAATTATTTAAAGATTAAAATCATCAATTATTTGAGTAAAAATCAGTTAAGGATGAGAGTTCATAATATTTATATAATCATTCATAAAAATTTGGGATAAAATGAAAATGGAACCTTAGAGAGGAAGAGCATGAGAAAACCTAAAATTGTTGTAAAAAACCTAACTAAATACTTCGGAGATAAAAAAGTTTTAGACAATATATCCTTTGAGGTTTATGAGGGGGAGATTTTTGGATTATTGGGACATAATGGAGCTGGAAAAACCACAACCTTAAGAATAATTGCTGGAATAATCGAAAATTATAGTGGATCAGTTGATGTATATGGAAAAATTGGTTATCTACCAGAGGAAAGAGGACTTTATAGGGATGAAAAGGTTTTTGATGTGTTAAAGTTTTTTGGAAAATTGGCTGGTGTTGAAAAAGATAAACTTGTTGATAGTATTAATTATTGGCTAAATAAGTTAAAAATCCAACAGTATAAAAATTTTAAAGTGAAAGAACTCTCTAAAGGAAATCAGCAAAAAGTCCAATTTATTGTAGCAGTTATACACGATCCCGACATTCTAATATTGGACGAGCCGTTTTCTGGCTTAGATGTTGCTAATGTGAACCTTTTAAAAAATATAATACTAGAACTAAAAGAAAAAGGAAAAACAATAATCCTCTCAACCCATCAATTGGAAAAGATAGAAAAACTGTGTGATAGAATACTGATCCTAAAAAAAGGAAAGGCAATCCATTACGGAACAATTGAAAACATTTGTAGAAAAATGGCCTATATTGAATATTTAGAGAATGGAAAAATTGTAAAAAAAGAGCTCCCATATAAAGACGCATTAAACATTTTGAAGGAGAATTTGGAACATGTAATAAAATTTGAAGTCAGATATTCATTAGAAGAGTTATTTTTGGTGGAAGAATGAAACTCAGCATAAAAAAAATTCTTACTATTGGAAAAAGAGAAGTGATGAGCAATATAAAACGAAAACAGTTTTTAATAGCTACGATTATTGTTCCAATAGTAATTATTGCCTTTTCTATAATAGGAAGTATGATGATGTTTGATATTAAGGAGATAAAAGTCGGCTATGTTGATGAATTTGGAGTAGAAATCCCAAATAAAGTGATTGAGAACAATCTTGGGAAGAATACTACAATATATTTTTTAAAATACAAAAATATAGAGAAAGGAAAAGAAGATGTAATAAACGAAAAAATAAACGCTCTAATTGTAATCCCAAAAAATTATTTAGATACTGGAAAGATCATAATCTACTCCACGACTAAGTCCCCAAATCCCCTTATTACTGAAACATTAAACCAACTACTGATAAAGAAACTCTTAAAAGGAAAGGTAGATAACAAAACATATGAAAGAGTTATAAATCCCATGAATCTAACTATTTACTCCATCTCAAAAAAAGGATTCGAAAAAGAAAACTTTCTATCTCAACTACTACCTGTTGGATTCGTGTTTTTGTTATACATGGCAATATCTTCCCTATCAGGAATTATCGTATCTTCGGTAATAGAGGAAAAGCAAAATAGGATAATGGAACTTCTACTATGCTACTCCTCTGCTGAAAATTTAATGTTTGGAAAGATATTGGGAATATCAGTTGTAGGATTGGTTCAAATTGGAATTTGGGTAATGGTAGGAATTCCTCTGCTTTTAACCTATGCTGTGAAAATATCTCTATACACTATAATCCTTGCAATGGCATATTTCATAATGGGATATTTATTCTACTCCTCCCTACTTTGTGGATTATCATCACTCTTCTCCCATCCAAAAGATGCCTCTCAATTAATGTCCCCAATAATCCTTATACAACTACTGCCAATAATGTTCATGAACACCATTATGGTTAATCCAAACCACTATTTTGCTAAAATACTATCTTACATTCCATTTACCGCTCCTTACACTGTTGTTTTAAGAGCAAGTTCTACGAATATTCCAATCACCGATATTGCATTATCAACTACAATAATGATAATTAGCATAATTATATCCTTCCTCCTATCAATAAAATTATTCAAAATAGGTGTTTTGCTGTATGAAGAAAACATGAACTTAAAAAAAGTATTAAAAATAATTTTTAAAGCGTAATAAATATCGATATACCCCATATAATAAAATCTTATGCATAAAGTATTTTATATCCAATATTTCATAAATTATTTAATCCACACAAATTTTCTGTTTTTGTGTTGGCCGTTAAAAACTTTTTGAGGTGGTGGAATGGGGTTTATTGAAGAATATTTCGAGTTTGATAAATACAACACCAACCTAAAAATTGAAGTTCTCGCAGGAATAACCACATTCATGACCATGGCTTATATAATATTCGTAAATCCTCAAATTTTGAGCACGACGGGAATGGATTTTGGGGCAGTTATGGTTGCAACATGCATCTCCTCAGCAATAGCCACGCTAATAATGGGACTATATGCAAGATATCCGTTTGCATTAGCTCCAGGAATGGGATTAAATGCCTATTTCACATATGGAGTTTGTTTGGGAATGGGAATTGACTGGAGAGTTGCATTGGGGGCAGTGTTCATCTCAGGTGTTTTGTTTGTAATCTTAACATTAACTAAAATAAGGACGTGGATATTTAATGTCATCCCTAATGCTATAAAATACGGAACAGCTGTTGGTATTGGATTGTTTATTGCGTTTATTGGATTAAAAAATGCAGGGATAATTGTTGAAAGTAAAGCAACCCTCGTTACCTTAGGAAATATAATGAACCCATCAGCACTCTTAGCAATGTTTGGGATATTTCTAACCTCAATATTGGTAAGTAGAAACGTTATTGGTGCTATACTGTTAGGAATAATAATAACTTCACTTTTAGGGATGATCTTAGGCATTTCTCCATTTCCAGATGGAATATTTTCAATGCCTCCATCGATAGCCCCAACCTTCTTACAACTTGATGTAATGGGAGCTTTAAACTTAGGATTACTAACGATTGTATTGGCCTTCTTCTTTGTTGATATGTTTGATACCTTAGGAACTCTAAGTGCATTAGCATCTCAGGCAGGTTATTTAGATGAAGAAGGAAAACTACCAAGAGTAGAAAAGGCATTGATGGCAGATGCTACTGGAACAGTAGTCGGATCGCTACTCGGAACATCAACAGTAACAACCTACATTGAATCCGCAAGTGGAATTGCGATCGGAGGAAGAACAGGTTTTGTTTCAGTAGTTGTCGCAGTTCTGTTTTTACTTGCACTATTCTTCTATCCTGTTGTTAAAGCAATTCCTGCCTACGCTACCGCATCAGCACTTGTTATAGTAGGGGCGTTGATGATGAGATCCGTTAAATTTATTGATTTTGATGACTATACAGAGGCAATTCCTGCGTTTATAACTCTGCTAACTATCCCATTAACTTACAGTATAGCCACGGGTCTTGCACTTGGTTTCATAACCTATCCAATATTAAAGGTCTTCACTGGAAGATGGAGGGAAGTTCACTGGCTTGTTTATTTATTAGCAGTTTTATTTGCACTAAGATTCGTTTACCTCTCAAGCTAATTTTTTAATTTTTTATTTTTAGACGATTTATTTTAAATTTTTGTATATTTTAATAAAAAATCTTAAATAGGATATTTAATAAAGATTCTAAAAATTTATCCGAAAAATGGGAGATGATCATGATGAAAATAATAATCCCTATGCGTTTAGATAAAATAAGTGATGAGTTTGAAAATTGCGAATACTTTCTAATTTTTGAGATAAAAGACGGAGAGATAAACGCTGTTAAAACAGTATTTAATGATAACTGCGGAGAAAAGATAAAACAAAAAATCGATGCAGTAATCTGCAAAAAAATAAATGAAAAGAATTACAAAAAATTTAGTAAAAAAGGAGTAATATATAAAGCGGAAGGAGACGATGTGGATAAAAACATATCCCTACTTTTAGAAAATAAACTTAAAGAACTTTACAAATAAATAAACTATTTATTTTAGTTTTGATTTTTTAAAGATTAATTTTTTGGGTTTTTTATCTTATTAAAAACTTTAATATCTCCTTTTTTATATTTTACTAAGTTGTTT
>JAADDS010000055.1 GCA_013153845.1 Methanococci archaeon
AGGCCTGAGATTATAAAACTTTCCCCAATAATTAGGGTTTTAAAAAAGATTAATATGGATTGGCATATTATCCACACTAATCAGCATTATTCTGAGAATATGGATAAAATATTTTTTGAAGAGTTGAATTTGCCAAAGCCAAAATATAATTTAAATATTGGTTCTGGCAGTCATGGAGAGCAGACGGGAAAGATGTTAATAGGGATTGAAAAAGTTCTTTTAAAAGAAAAGCCAGATGTTGTCATCGTTCAAGGAGATACAAATACTGTTTTAGCTGGAGCTTTAACTGCCTCTAAATTAAAAATCGATGTTGCTCATGTTGAAGCTGGTTTAAGAAGTTTTGATAGAAACATGCCGGAGGAGATAAATAGGGTTTTAACTGATCATATAAGCAGTTATCTCTTTGCTCCGACTGAAATAGCTAAAAATAATTTGTTAAGAGAGGGAATTGAAGAAAATAAAATTTTTGTTGTTGGAAATACTATTGTCGATGCCACTTTGCAAAATTTAAAGATTGCTGAAAAAAATGAAAACGTTAGGACTTTTTTTAATGGTGTTGTTGATAATAACTATTTTTTACTAACTCTACATAGGGCTGAGAATGTCGATGATAAAGAGCGGTTGAAAAATATTATTGATGGAATATTAGAAACAGCTAGGATTTACAATAAAGAGATAATATTCCCAATCCATCCGAGAACTAAAAAGAGGTTAAAAGAGTTTAATTTATTTGATAAACTAAAAAATAACAAAAAAATAAAGATTATTGATCCAGTTGGTTATTTAGAATTTTTAATATTGGAGAAGAATGCTGATCTGATTTTAACAGACAGTGGTGGAGTTCAGGAAGAGGCATGCATTTTAAAAATTCCATGCATAACTTTGAGAGATAATACTGAGAGGCCAGAAACAGTTAAAGTTGGAGCCAATATATTAGTTGGAGATAATAAGGAAAAACTAATTAAATCGGTTGAAATAATGCTCAACAAAAAGAAAAACTGGAAAAACCCATTCGGAGATGGAAAAAGTGGAGAAAAAATTGTGAAAATTTTAATTAATAAATTGGAAAAATAAATAAAAATCGTTGAACGTTAATTGGTATCTAAACAATAGTAGCAAGTTTTAAATACTGTAAGATGTTTATAGTTAGTTAACGAAGATGCCACAACCGTGAAGGTGATATTATGAGTAAACTTCTCTTAAAGACCCCATGTTCTACGTGGACATTTGATAGTTTAATGGCTTGTGTTTTTGGAATAAAGGTTTCTGATGTTAAAGTATATTTTGATATTTTAAAACATGGCCCTTCAAAAATAAATGATATTGCAGAACGGATACGTCGGGATAGAAGCACAGTTCAAAGGTCGGTGCAAAATTTAATGAATGCAGGGTTAGTTAGAAGAAAGCAAGTAAATATAAAGGATGGCGGTTATTATTATGTTTACGAGGCAATTCCATTCGAAGAAACGAAAAAGATCATAAAAAAGACAATGGAAGAGTGGTGCAACAATATGAAAAGATGGGTTGAGGACTTGAACTTCGAGGATATTGTTGAAGAATACTTAGAAAATGATGAATATGGATAATCAATATATTAACATATAACGATTAAAATACTGATAAAACTACTTAAACGATTAATAATCTTCAAAAAATACGATGACAGATGATATTTATGAAGATCACATTTTTGGGAACAGGAGCTGCGGTTCCGTCCAAAAATAGAAACCACATAGGGATAGCATTTAAATTTAATGGAGAAGTTTTTTTATTTGATTGTGGAGAAAACATTCAGAGGCAGATGCTTTTTACCGAGATCTCTCCAATGAAGATTAATCATATTTTTATAACCCATTTACACGGAGATCATATTCTTGGCATTCCTGGCCTTTTACAAAGTTTGGGGTTTTTTGGAAGGGAGAGAGAACTTAAAATCTTTGGACCGGAAGGAACAAAAGATATTATAAAAAATGCTTTGGAGTTCGGATATAACTATATTAATTACCCAATAAAAGTATATGAAATAAAAGAGAAAAATCCTGCAATTGTGTTAAAAGAGGACAATTATGAAATAATTACCTATCCAACAAAACACACTGTTCCTTCATATGCTTACATATTTAGAGAGATTAAAAAACCAAGATTGGATATAGAAAAAGCTCTAAAACTCGGAGTGAAGATAGGCCCAGATCTTAAAAAACTAAAAGAAGGTAAACCAGTTAAAAGTACAGATGGATCTATTGTTTATCCCGAGGATGTTTTATTACCTCCAAAAAAAGGATTCTGTTTAGCATATAGCGGAGATACTCTACCATTAGAGGACTTTGGACAGTTTTTAAGGAATATTGAATGTGATGTGTTAATTCACGAAGCAACCTTTGATGATCAGTGTAAAGATACTGCAATAGAGAATATGCACTCCACAATTGGAGAGGCAGTTAATATCGCAAGATTGGCACATGTAAAGGTGCTAATATTAACTCATATTTCTGCCAGATACGACAAGGAGGAATTTTTTAAAACATATCTTGAAAATGTGAAAGAATATAGCAACAAGGAAAATTTTAAGATCATAGTAAGTGAAGATTTAATGACCCTTGATATTAGAAACGATATATTTCAGAAATAAATAAAATTTAAAATAAGTGGAACTGGTGAAATTATGAAGATAGCAATTTTAGGAGGAACAGGAGATCAAGGATTTGGATTAGCATTAAGATTGGCAAAAAATTATAAAATAATTATAGGTTCAAGAAAAAAAGAAAAAGCAGAACAGGCCTCAAAAAAAGCAGAAGAAATATTAAAAAAAAGAGGAATAAGTGCAGAAATATTAGGTTTAGAAAATAAGGAGGCAGCAAAGGAAGGAGATGTGGTTATACTATCCCTACCCTACGAATATACTCTCTCTACAATAAAACAATTAAAAGATGAACTAAAAGGAAAGATCGTGGTTTCTATTGGGGTTCCTCTCGCTACTGCAATAGGAGATAAACCAACAAGGTTATTGTTTCCTCCAGACGGCTCAGTAGCTGAAATGATTCAAAATGTATTAAAAGAAAGTAAAGTAGTCAGTGCGTTTCAAAATATCTGCCATGCTGTTTTAGAGGATTTAGACAATCCTGTTGATTGTGATGTTTTGATCTGTGGGGATGATCCAGAGGCAAAAAAAGTGGTTATTGAATTAGCCAACCACATAGATGGAGTTAGAGCAATTGATTGCGGTAATTTAGAAAAATCGAGGATAGTTGAGGCAATAACTCCCCTATTGATTGGATTGAATATAAAATACAAATCAAAAGGAACAGGAATTCGAATCACAAATTTGGATAT